>JAEZBX010000068.1 GCA_023412765.1 Bacteroidota bacterium | reverse complement strand
CCGCGAAGGATCCCGTGGAGACCCGCAGACCAAAAGCGCATCTTTTCGGCGGGGCGAGCGGGAACCGGGGTATGGAAGTAAGTAGTAAGTGGTAAGTAGTAGTAACTGCCACGGGAAGATGTTAGCAGGGGAGTCTCGTAGAGACGACATATTGGTAGAAAACCAATGTTAAGCATACGCCGAGTACCGTAGGTACGGTAATAAGCGAATCCGGCGTTCAGGTATCAGCCAGGGACTACAACCTTTTAGGATGTGCGGACAAATGCTAACTTAAAGTAATTGTAACGCAGTTAACGGCTATGCGAAAGGATGTCTATCTCGAAGAATTAATCCAGATTCTCGAAAAAGAAAAAAAAGTATTAGAAAAAGCAATTAAGGAACATGTCAAGGAGGCGGACTATCGCATAGCCCATAAGTATTCCAAAGGCCTACGGGAAATATGCTCAAGACTACGAATCTTATACTTTTTGCAAGATCCATATAAGGAACAGCGGGATATTCTGACACGCCGAAAGAAAAGACTAACCGACAGCCTCGAACAGTATAAAGACGACGAAGCGGAAACGGACTATTACTTAGACGAATGGAACCGGTTGAGAAATTATTATGGTGAGGCTGAAATGAAGCTGAAGCCGTTTGAAGATACTCAACATATCGATGATGCGCTTTATGAAATTGTTGAAGGAGTTATCAAATCATTTCAACTGATTTTTATAGACAACGATTTTGATATGAAATTTGAACGTCAACACGGCAATTTCCTGCGCTGGTCTATGGGCCCAATAAAGTCGCTTCGCAAAGCCGGCTTTCTTTGGAAGAAGAGTAAGCTGACACTTGAAAGCCTCGGGTTCACAGTGCCAACAAATGAAGAGCGATATGTTTATCATTATGATCTCTCTACGTTCAAAGATTCCTTATTTCTAAAGCAAATGCTCGCACGCGTTATATATGATGCACTTATGAAGGGGTATCCTTATGAAACACCCAAGGTAGAATTGCACCGGGAGGCGTAGGTTCGAGAGGATGGGCCTGAAATAACGTGCTGGCTATTTGCTTTTCGTGATCGACGAATGATGGTAAGTGGTAAGTAGTAAGTGGTAGTAGCATCTGCGCGAAAGGAAATGCTTAACGTGGATGAGTTCGGTATGACCATACCTACAATAAATCAGAAAAAATTTGCAATGTCGTTTACGAATACCCAAAGAATTTGTGCAATGAGGATGAGCCAACTAAAGGATAATGTTTTGTCAAACAAGGAACGTGCGTATTTCTTTTTGATCACTCCTTCGTAAGCAAGCGCAACGGTCTCCCACAGCGCAGACTTAGGATAGGGAAATAAATTCCAAATAATCAAGGCAGAGGACCACACAGCTGTAACGTACCAAAGTCGAAGCCAGCTGAACTCTCCAAATACATTTGCAATGGCGATCGGACCTCCTTTCAATGTTTTAGTGCCAGAAACGAAGAAAGAAGCGTTGACACTGCGAATCAAACTCGAAAAAGTATTTTTTATACCTGACAACAATGCCGTCGAAAAAGATTTTGGGGTTGTTGTGTACTCAATTAACTCGCGTGAGTACACACCAATTCTTTTCTGCGAGTCAAATCTTACCTCTTTAACCAGTGTAGTTGTGTCACCATTTTCCACTCTTTGTATCTCTAATAATGCATGCTGCTCCATTGCATTTTTAAATGCCGCTTGCATTTCCGGAAGAGAATGGATTTGCCTCTCATTCAATTTAACAATACGGTCGCCTCTTTGTAATCCAATTTCTGATGCAGGTGAATTGGGTGTGACTGACTCAATCTCAAACGGCGCCATAATTTTTAGGAACGGCTCATTAATGTGCGAGTCAAAATCAATCGCTGTGATTTCTATAACCAGTTCTTCGTTCTGTCTCAACACTGTATAAGAACTTTTCTCCATTTCAAATATTGCTGGACTTATAAGTTCCTCATAGCGATCGAAATCTTTTCCGTTGATTTTTAAAACCCTATCACCTGGCTGAAATCCAAAATGCGCGGCGAGGGGTGATGGATAGATGCCGTGCTTGTTAATTTCTTCTTTACTGATGTATTGATCCTTCACGAAGAATGCGATAACGATAAAGATGATAAGTGAGCTCACAAGTAATGCTAATACTCCGGAATACGTTGTGAGAAGCCTCTTGATCAATGAAACTTCCGAAAATTCCCATGCATAATTTGGGCGCTTCTTAAACCGTCCTTCGATCTTATAGATTCTTGCAAGTCCGTATACTGGTATGAATATGCCGACCGTAAAAACAACACCTCTAATTTTAAACTCGAACAAGCCCTTGCTCCCGAATCCTAAAAAGTAATGCTTATTGTGAACTCCCAGAAGGATGGCTGTCGTAAAATAACCGATGTAATAAATTACAGTCAGGAAAGAAGCAGAAATCAGAATTAAGAGAAACATCATAGCTAACGAAGTTAATAGGCGAATGATGCTTTGGGTAACCTGAGAGCCGGGAGCTGTGGGGATGGAAGTGGTAAGTGGTAAGTGGTAAGTAGTAAGTTACTGCCACCGGAAGATGTAAGGAGGGGAATCAATGTTAAGCATACTCCAGTAATAAGCGAATCCAGGTTCAGGTATCAGCCTCCCCACGAAGACGTCATCCAGAGCGGCTACACTCTTTATTTAATGGACAACACTTGGCACCGCGAAGGATCCCGTGGAGGACCTGCGAAACAAAACGGCTTTTGGTCTGCTCGTTGCTTCAACGGGATCCTTCGCTCCCCGCATGCCGACGCGCATTCCTCGCTCTGGATGACGGTTTCATAGGGGGAGGCCGCGGGTCCAACGCTTCGGCCTAAGATAACGTGTCGGCTACTTGCATTTCTCAATCAACGAACACTGGTAAGTAGTAAGTAGTAAGTAGTAGTATCTGCGCAGGAGGAAATGCTTGATCGATAGAAGAGGCCCTGCGCCCTACCCTACGAAGACGTTATCCAGAGCGGCTACACTCTTTATTTAATGCACAACACTTGGCACCGCGAAGGATCCCGTGGAGGACCTGCAATCCAAAACCATTCAAACAATGATCGGAGCACCCCGGATTCCGATAGCTATTGGAACGGATAACGCCCACCGATACCAACTACGAAGGTACGCACCACCGCCCCATCTCCTCCACAATCTTCTTGATCAACTCCTCCGCGTCTCTGTACGTCAACAACGCAGCCGATTGTCCGGCCCAATACGATTTGAAATCGGGATTGGAATTTGCAGTGGCGGGATACGCCTTCATCGCTCCCATGAACTTACCCTGCAAAGGATATGGCGCCAGGAAATTTTCTTTTCCTTTTAATTCTTCCGTCAACCTGTTTTTTATTCCTCTTGAAAGACGACCAGTAAATACTTTCGTCAGCGTGGTCTGCCGGGCTTTGTCGGAAAACAATATCTCTTTATGATCGGGTGATGCATTCGACTGTTGTGTCGCCAGGAAGGCTGTGCCCATCTGCACAGCATCAGCTCCCAATGAAAGGGCTGCCTTTACACCTCTAGCGTCTGCGATACCTCCAGCTGCGATCACAGGAATCTTAACACTATCGACAACTTGTGGTATAAGCGCAAACGTGCCAATCAACGAATCTTCTGCCTTGCGCAAAAACGATACACGGTGTCCACCTGCCTCAAAGCCTGTGGCAACAATCGCGTCGACACCAGCACGCTCCAGCGCCATCGCTTCTTCCACATTGGTTGCGGCTCCGACTGTCTTGGTCCCAAAACTTCGACATTTTTCCAGTACCTCCTCCGTTGGTATTCCATAGACGAAACTGAACACGGCAGGCTTCACTTCATAAATCGCTTCTACCTGTGCCTCGAATTTCGGTCCGAGATCCGTGGGCCATTCCGGCACATCAATTCGCAGCTCTTCAAAGTATGGCCGAAACAGGTTGACCAATCTTCCATAATCGGAATGAGTATAGTCCGCCAACTGGTCATCCCGATCTTTCACCCACAGGTTAATGTTAAAGGGTTTGTCCGTCCGCTTTCTTATCTCCCTTGCATAATCAACGATCTCTGTCGCCATGTAAGGCTGACCTCCAAACGAGCCTAACGCGCCCGCGTTCGATACAACGCTGGTCAACTCCACCGCTGATAGTCCACCGCCAAAAGGACCCTGCACAATCGGATACTGAATGTTCAGTAAGTCTGTAAATTTCGTTTTATTCCACATGATTTTTGAGTTTGATGATTTGATACCCTTCTTGTACTACGAGCGTGATAAATAGGGAGTAGGGTATAGGGTATAGGGTCGCGCCATAATACGCCTGTGCGTCCCTCCCAGGCTCGATAACTGTATAGCTATTGGGCGTATTTCCTTGTGGCCTTTTTTGAGCCAGTATTTTTTCAATTGTCATTAAATCTTTGCTGACCATTGACCCTGTATAACGCACATTTGATAGACGCAGAATTACTAATCAGTGCAGACCTTATACCTTATGCCCTATACCTTTATACCTTCCTAGAGACAGCACTCGACTAACCACAATTACTTCCCCTTTGTCCAATAATCTTGAACTGCAGCACGAACTCATCGTGAATGAGCTTGTCGCCAAGGTTGTCAATGAATTTCCCTGAACCGTAGCGGATATTGTACAACGTTCGGTCTATCTGCAACTCGCCGGTCGAGTAGAGAAAATCAGTAAGTATTTCAATTTTTGCACGGAAGGTAACGGGCCGGGTGATGTCCTTAATCGTAAGCTGTCCCCTGAGCTTGTATTCGTTATCACCTACGAGCTCACCATGTTCGATCTTCAGCGAGGAAGTGCGATAGTTATCGATTGAGAAAAAGTCGTCACTCCACAAGTGATTTCTGAATTCCTGCAAGGTTTGCGGGTCGCTGATATCAGTAACTGAAAGAGATGTCATGTCGATCACCACTTCACTGCCATCGATCTTTCCATTATTGATATCTATTTGTCCGCGACTGATATTGATGGTGCCGGTGTGAAGACCCAGGACTTTCTTACCTGTCCAGTTTACCGTGCTGCTTTCTTTTTGAATTTCGAATGTTGCCATATCATTTTTGATTTCGTGAATGAATGGCACAAAGTTGTGGTGAAAGCGAAGCCCAATGCGAGGATGTGCCTCACAGGTTTCGTGTGAGGTAGATCACTTTTCCGATGAGCTGAACCGGCTCAATGTTTCGCGTGTGACGCCGAGGTACTGCGCGATAAGACGCTTAGGGACTTTCTGAAAAAGCTGTGGGTATTGTTCCAGCAGTTTGTCGTAACGTTCCTTAGCGCTAATGCTCATCAACGACAGTATTCGTTGCTGCAAGGCGACGTTTCTTCGATTGGTTTTTTTTCTGAAGAAGTGCTCGACTTTGTGAATCTCCGAGCAAAGCTTCTCCCTGTTTTTAAACGACAGACAAAGCAACTCGCTGTCTTCAATGCAATCTATGTTTACCGTGGCATTTGTTTGAAAGTAATAGGCTTCGTAGTCTGTTATCCACCAGTCCGGCAGGCCGAATTGAATAATATGTTCTTTTCCATTTTCATCTGTGTGATAAGACTTAAGGCACCCTTTTAAAACGAAGAAATCGTCGTGTACCGGTTGACCTTCCTGTAGGGCGAACTGATGCTTTTTTAATTTCTTGTAAACCAAGTGCGAGTTGATGTATTCGAATTCCTCGTCCGTGAGGGCAATGATCTTTTCCATTTGCTGGCGGAGGAGCGCGGGGATAGGCATTTTTTTTTATCTATTGCACGGTAAAGTAAATGAATGAATTCTAAATAGTTGTTAGTAAGTGGTAGTAAGTGGTAAGTAGTAAGTAGTAAGTGGTGGTGCGGACCAAAAACGTATTAGTCAGTACCATTGTCAACTAATAATGCAGGTCACAAGGATCACGACGCAAGCACAAAGTTCGATGAAGAAACGGACGTTGTGAACATGGTGCAGGCTTAGTGATCTTAGTGATCCTAGTTGATCTCGGCAAAACGCGAACTTTTTGGGGCGCCCAGTGTCTGTTATCCAACCCAGAATGGGATCCAATAACAGTCAATTCTATAAATCTTCCCGGCAATTTGATAAACCAAATACAGGTCGTTTATCGTTAATTTGACTTGGAAGGTGACAAGAAATCTTGACTATGATCCAACTTGAAAAAGCAGCGTACCTCGGAAACAATCGAAGATCCTTTTCGTTGGATGGAATTTCTGTAACCGAAACGGAATACACCGAAAAGGTTTCAGAGGGCTGGCATTATCATGTCAACAATCACATCAGCTACATTTTGCAAGGGGGAAATCGAGAGCAAAGAAAAAATCGTGAAGAGCAAGTGCTGCCCGGAAACCTATTGGTTTATCCCGCTGGAATATTGCACAGGAATCTGAATACTGCACACCCTTCCAAAAATATCAACATAGAGGTAGAGGATAAATTTTTACGTCAGCATGATCTGAATTTTTCAATGTCATCGTCTGCTCAGATTAAATTTCTGGTATTGAAGGTGTACAAGGAATGCCTTATCAATGACAAGAACTCGGAGACATCGATAAAAGCATTGTTGCTAAATGCGCTTGAAGGCCTCCAGGAAAAAGACGAACACATCTCACCAAAATGGGCTGCGCAAGTTGATGAGGTTCTTCATGACCGGTGGAATGAAAATGTTTCATTAGCTGAATTGTCTAATGAGCTCAATCTTCACCCGGTGACTATTTCGAAGATGTTTCCAAAACACTTCCATTGTACTTTCGGCGAATACTCACGTAAACTCAAGATCGAGAAGGCTGTCGCGTTAATCAAACATTCGGATAGATCCCTCACAGAAATAGGACTTGAATGCGGATTTTTCGATCAAAGTCATTTTATAAAAACCTTTAAGGATATTACGGGGTTTACGCCAAAGGAATATCGGAGGATATAGCGTTCTTATGCTTAACATACGGCACTCAATGCCATCGATTCCTTCAATTTTTCTACGACGTGCAGTCAGGCATGTAGATTTCTAATCTTCTTCTTTTCGCTTAAATCCGATCTTGCGTAACGGCTCCGTCTTTGGGGTCAGTAGCTCTTTCAAATATTTAAAGATCAACTCAATGTAACCATCGTGTTGGACTGCTTTGCTTTCTAATTTATCCAGCTTGAGTAAAATATCTTTGTGCGTCATCAGCATTTCACGAAGCTTGGTAAAAACTCGAATGATGTGGATATTCACCAGAACAGCTCGTTCACTGTTTAAGACACTTGATAACATAGCGACACCTTGTTCTGTAAAGGCATATGGCGGTGTTCTTCTTCCTCCCCAACTTGAGGTAACAATTTGTGACCTCAAGTTTTCAAATTCGTGTTGTGATAGTTGGAACATAAAATCATCTGGGAACCGTAACAAGTTCCTTTTCACCGCCTGATTTAAAGCCTTGGTCTCTACATCATACAGTTCTGCAGGATCTTTATCCAGCATTACCTTTTTTTCTCTGACAATAAATATTTTACTGACTACTGTTTCATCAGGGATGCCTACTTCGGTGTTCCTTTTACGCATATTCGATGTTTGTAGGAAGGTCGCGTTTTGCGACCACCTCTTGTGGCTAAATCAGAACTTATTCATCTGTAAATTTTGGGAGGATATATTTATACAACTCGTCCTTCCAAGCAGATCGAATAATGCAGTCCCTGCTTTGTACAGCAAAAACTGCCTGAATGTGTATTTGAGTATATGTGTTTGCCATATCTTGCGTGTTTTAATAAATGATAGTTACACGGTCTTTCGCGGAACTTCAAATATTCAGTTACCTGCTTTCCTTCAATTCCATGAAGGTTTTCCTGAACCCGGACGCTTCTCAATCCTTCATAGAAATATTTTTTTCGGCTAATTCCATACAATTTTAGCACTGAGCGCCTTGGCAATTTTGCGTCAAAACAGCAACCATGAAAGTCTTCAACACTGCATTTATCATCATACTTTCCACAACCCTTCCCGCATTTGCCCAAGCCCCATCATCACGCGAGATAGCGAGCGCGATTCAAACTATTTCTGAAATCATAAAAGACAAGTACGTATTTCCAGCTAAAGGCCAGGAGATCGGAAAGCATCTGTTGCAGGAATCAAAAAGCGGCAGGTTCAAAAATGTTACCAGTTGGAAAGCCCTTGATTCGATCGTTACGAAAGTGCTGCGTGATTTTAGCAAAGACGGACACTTGTTCGTGAAATACAACCCCAAGCAAGTACAGCAACTCTTGGCCATGAAGAAAGATGCATCTCCTGATAATAGTTACAATTTATTCTTCTATGGAGAAGAAGCTATCGAATATAATTTTGGTTTCAAGGAGGTAAAAGTTCTTGAAGGAAACATCGGATACATCAAACTATCTAAAATAAACCTTTCGGAAAAAAGCCTGCCAGTACTCTATGCATCCATGCGGTTTGTTGCAAACACAAATGCCCTCATCATCGACGTCCAGGATAACAGCGGTGGTGGAAGCGCGATAGGTGATGTATTTGAAAGTTACTTTCTGTCAAAAGAAACGCCTCTACTCGAATTTAAAAATCGCGAGGGTGAAAATCACATTTCCAAAACCGTGTCATGGCTTATTGAGCCGAAATATGAAAAGCCACTTTACATTATGATCAACAGCGGAACAGTTTCAGCAGCTGAAGCTTTTGCGTTTGCATTACAATCTAAAAAAAGAGCAACCATAGTTGGTCAGCGCTCTGCGGGTGCTGCGCACATGAGTTCCTGGTATCCGGTCAATGAACATCTCTTCATTTCAGTGTCAACCGGTGCGCCTACACTTCCTGGAACTGACATCAGTTGGGAACAAAAAGGGGTACAGCCAGATCATGTGGTTGAAGCAGGCCAGGAGGTAGAACACATAACACTTCTTGTCGAAGGCGTAGAAAAGAAATAGCCGGTCACCCTCCATGTTTTTAGTTCCAATAGCAGGTATACTCCTTGCTCACATCTCATATTCGCCCTTCCTCCTCAATGGAAACATTTCAAAAGACTTTGGAAACGAATTAAAGATTCCAAATTTCACCTCGCGCATGTTTGCCTTGATCTTTCGCGCGATGTCATAAAAAGTTTCGTCGGTCCAGAACTCATTAATTTTGATGGTCATTGGAGTTTGAATTGTGGCCATGCTAAGTAAACCGCAAATGGCGCAAGATGCAAGGAGTTCAGTAGGGAATAAGGAATAAGGACGACGTCGCAAAGTGCGCACCCTTGTCCACAACCTTATTCCTTATTCCTTATTCCTTATTCGTTATTCGTTATTCGTTATTCGTATCTCCCTCAAATACTTCTCACCTCAAAGTTCACACTATGCTTCCTGGGCTTGATAGGCCGGTCGGTTAGACTGGCATATGCATGTGTAAAGGCAGCACCAAAATATAAAATCAGTGAAGAGTAAAAAATGAACAAAAGGATGAAAAGCACGGAAGCAAAAGTGCCGAAGATGGTCACCATGTTGCTATAGTTGAGAAGATACCCAAGGATCCATTTTCCTATCGTGAATAATACAGCAGTCAACAGTCCGCCGACAAGAGCGACCTTCCAATGCACGACTGCATCGGGCAAAATTTTGTACACAATGGTGAACCATGCTGTTACCACCAGTATCGAAAAAATAATATTTACTGTTCGGATGAGAATGGTGTCGACACTTGGAATGAGTTGCTCAAGATATCCCTGGAGAAAAGCTACAGATGTGTCTAGCAAGAGGGAAATAATGAATATGAAACCTATTGAGAGAATAAGAAGAATTGCAATTAACCTTTCCCGTAAACTATACTTAATTCTTCTTCGATGACTCTTGCGGATACGCCACAGTTGATTGATTGCCTTCTTAATGATTTTTAAGAGATTGGTGGCGACGAACAATAAAAATATAAAACCGCCTAACGTTATGTACCAGTCTCCTGCGACTGACTTAACATTTGCTACAATAGCCTGTATTTGCTCGGATGTTTCACTACCAAAAACTCTCTCCAAAGGTTGAAATAGTGATTCGGAAATCTTATTGTTTCTGAAAATAATGCTTAAGATACTCGCGAGAATGACCATGATCGGCGCCAGGGAAAATAGCGTGAAGAAGGCGGTGGCGCTGGCTAGAATGAGGGGCTCCGTACGCCTTAGTTGGGCGAAAGCATTCTTAAACAGGGTAGGTATGTCTTTTAGTTTTAATGACATGAGGTTAGTTGATATTGATCCTACCTTGTCATGTTGGAAGAAAGGAATAGGGAATAAGGAGTAAGGAATAGGGAGGCAGTCGCAAAGTGCGCACCCTTGTTCCTATTTCCTATTCTATTCTTTAGTCCTCAAAACATGGCAAGTAGAATTAAATATATCCAATCGATCGGATACTCATGTGATAACAAAAATGAATCGCAAGTTTCCCTTGGCTCCCGAGCAATTTCTTAAGCTTTTACATTAGGAAACGTTTTGTGTAAATTCAGTATCCAAATCTTTTTATGAATATCCCTAATTCCCAGACGCTGGAGATAGACGATTTCCCATTGCGCTATGCAATCAAAGGTCACGGAATGCCAATGCTGATCATTGGTAGTTCTCTGTATGATGAACGAAACTTTTCACCGGAGTTGGTGAAAGAATTTCAACTCATCTTCCTGGATCATCGTGGCTTTGTGAAACCAAACTCAGATGAAAATCTATCCAAACATTTCGGATTGGATGTAGTCCTGAACGACATCGAGCTGGTAAGAAAACATTTGAACCTTGAGAAGTTTATCATCTGCGGTCATTCGGGTCACGCCTTCATGGCGCTCGAGTATGCTAAGGCACATCGCGATAATGTTGTCGGCGTTGTGCTGATTGGAACCGCGCCCAGCAACAGCGATGCGCGAAGAGCAGAATGCTTTGAGTATTTTACAAAACATGCATCGCCAGAGAGAAAAGAAAAATTTTTCAGGGAATGGAGCACCGTTGAGGAAAGGATTGCGAAATCACCCGAGAGTCGTTTTGCAATTATGTGTTTGGCGGCTGGCGCCCAAAGCTGGTATGATTACAATTTTGATGCAGCTCCAATGTGGCAGGATGTCTATACAAACATGCCGGTTATTGATCACTTGTGGGGCATTGTGTTTCGGGACATCGACATAACGGCTGGGCTATCTGATTTCGAAACTCCGGTGTTGCTTACACTGGGGAAACATGACTACCTGACGGGCCTCCCGCACCCATGGAATGATGTGACAACTAAATTCAAGAATATTCAGGTTCACGTGTTCCAGGAAAGTGGACACAATCCACATTTTGAGGAACCGGCGCATTTTAATGAAATGATTATTCGATGGAAGCTGAAGCTGATGTTGGCTAAAAACAAATAGTTGTGAGAGATGATTTTTTGGTTAATGCAGGGTCACAAGGCCACGAAGGTAGCACAACGGTCACAAGGTCAGAATTCGGTCTTGCCCCAGCTAGCATGATACTGATCTGTATTAGCCAGCACCTCACTGGTATCGTTTGCAGAATTCACAGGCAGATTCGTACTTTTTATCCTCGACTGTTGGCGGCAAATTCTGAATACAAACGGTAAATACCTTTACCCTCGGCTCCGGGCGCTCGGATAACGAATAACGATTAACGGATAACGTTTCAGAAATTACGCAGCAAATCGTAACTTTACATCCGTGAGGAAACGGGGTATCATCTTGCTGTTGCTGGGGATAATGACAATAAATAGTCTGTCGTTACAGGAATTTTTTAAGATCCCGGTACTTATCTCCCACTACTTCGAGCATCAACAACGCGGCCCATCGATAACCATCATGGAATATCTGTCGATGCATTATTGGGGCAAAGATATCAATGACAACGACCAGGACCGCGATATGCAACTGCCTTTCAAAAAGGTCGACCTGAACCACTCCTCGCAAACGCTCTTCTCCGAATCAGATATCGATCTTGTTACCGGCATCCTCCCGTTGACAAAGTCATTTTCTTGCCTCGAACCTCAACTCCATAGCTCAAGTCATTTGGGCTCTCTCTTCAAACCACCCAGGCTAGCCTAGTCTATCTCCCTTTTCATTCTTTTTCTACAAGGCGACTTGTCTTGTACATCCATTAACATTTAATAATCATGCTTTCAAGAATCATTAGCTTCTCTATTGAGAACAAGCTAATCATAGGAATATTCATAGTGGGTCTGATCGGCTGGGGTTCATATGAAGTTACTCGCCTCCCGATTGACGCGGTGCCCGACATCACCGACAATCAGATCCAGGTTATTACGGTGTCGCCTGCACTGGGCGCTACGGATGTTGAACGGCTGATTACATTTCCAATTGAGCAGTCGTGCAGCAACATCCCCGGACTGAAAAACATTCGCAGTTTTTCGCGGTTCGGCTTATCACTCGTAACAGTAGTGTTCGATGACGATATCGATATCTACTGGGCGAGGCAACAAATCAGTGAACGTCTTCTCCAGGTTCGCGCCTCCATCCCTGATGGCATTGGTTCGCCTGAAATGGCACCTGTAACGACAGGCCTAGGCGAAATTTATCAATATGTTGTTCGTCCCAAGCGAGGATATGAACATCGATACAGTGCAATGGACCTCCGCACCATTCAGGATTGGACCATCCGACGCCAATTGCTCGGCACTCCGGGTGTCGCCGATGTCAGCAGCTTCGGTGGTCAGCTAAAACAGTATGAGATTGCAGTTAAAACCGAAAACCTGAAAGGTTACGGCGTTACCATCGCTGATATTTTCGATGCGCTTGAACGCAACAACGAAAACACCGGCGGTGCCTACATCGAAAAGGGTCCAAGGGTGTTGTACATCCGAACGGAAGGACTAACGAAAGGTCTTGCAGACATTGAAAGAATTGTCGTTAAAAAACTTTCCAACGGAGTGCCTGTCTTAATGCGCGACGTCGCCAACATCGGTTTTGGCTATGCAACGCGTTACGGCGCGATGACATTTAATGGTGAAGCTGAAGTGGCAGGCGCGGTGGTGATGATGCTTAAAGGAGAGAATTCTTCCGCCGTGATCAAGAATGTTAAAAACAAGATCGCAGAAATTCAAAATAGTTTACCCGAGGGTGTTGTCATCGAACCCTTCCTGGATCGCACAAAGATGGTTAACAACGCCATCAATACTGTAAAAGTTAATCTTATCGAGGGCGCCCTGATCGTTGTGTTTGTCCTGGTATTTTTCCTGGGAAATTTACGCGCTGGATTGATCGTTTCTTCAGTCATTCCGCTCTCCATGTTGTTCGCAATCATCTTGATGAACAAGTTTGGTGTGGGTGGAAATCTCATGAGCCTCGGCGCTATTGACTTTGGTCTGATTGTGGATGGGTCGGTCATTGTAGTAGAAGCTATCCTTCATCGCTTCCATCACTCCAAGCACTTCGCTAAAGTCGGACTGCTTACACAACCACAAATGGATCAGGAGGTGGGCCGCTCAACCGGTTCAATGATTAAGTCTGCTGCGTTCAGTCAGATTATCATTCTCATTGTCTACATACCTATACTCTCATTGGAAGGCATTGAAGGCAAGATGTTCAAACCGATGGCATACACTGTAGCATTTGCCATTCTCGGGGCTTTCATTTTGTCGGTGACCTATGTGCCCATGGTCAGTGCGTTGTTCCTCAACAAAAGAATCAGTCACAAGAAATCCCTTGCCGACCGAATGATGGCATGGTTGGAACGCAGGTATCAGCCGCTCGTTCGTTATGTTCTCACAATCCCAAAGGCGACGATTATCGTGACAGTTTTGATTTTCGCTCTGTCCGTCGTCGTGTTAAGGAATATGGGTGGAGAGTTCATCCCTGAATTGGAGGAGGGAGATTTTGCAGTTGAGACGCGCTTGTTGACCGGAAGCAGTTTGACAAATACAATCAATACAACTCAAAAGACGGCTAAGATTCTAGTTGAACGTTTTCCGGAAGTTGAAAAAGTTGTGACCAAAATTGGAAGCTCTGAAATACCCGTTGACCCCATGCCGCTGGAAGCGAGCGACATGATAGTGGTCCTGAAACCGAAGAGCGAGTGGACATCCGCATCATCTTTCGATGAGCTGGCCGAAAAAATGACAGCACAGCTCACCGATGTCCCAGGTGTAAGCTTCGGCTTTCAGTATCCTGTACAAATGCGCTTTAATGAACTCATGACCGGCGCAAGGCAGGACGTAGTTTGTAAGATCTTCGGCGAAGACCTGGATACACTCGCGCATTACTCGAACAAGCTGGGTAATCTCGTAAACACAGTGGAAGGTGCCGAGAACCTTTATGTGGAAACCGTAACTGGAATGCCGCAGGTTGTTATCACGTATAACCGTGATGCAATGGCGATGTACGGATTAACGGTGCGCGATGTTAACAATACCGTAAACGCTGCATTTGCAGGGCAAGCGGCAGGTGTCGTATTCGAGGGAGAAAAACGTTTTGACTTGGTTGTGCGATTAGAGCAAGGGTTGCGAAAGAGTTTATCTGACGTTGAGAACTTGCTGATTCCTGTTGATCAATTCAACCAAGTACCTCTGTCGAAGGTTGCTACCATTGAAGAGATTGTGGGACCAAATCAGATTCAAAGAGAAAATACCCGACGAAGGATTATCGTCGGATTCAACGTAGTGGGAAGAGACGTTCAAACTATCGTTGAAGAGCTACAGCGGAAAGTGGATGCTCAACTTAAACTTCCAACAGGATACACCATCACATATGGTGGAACATTCGAAAATCTGAATGCCGCAAAAGAACGACTAGCCATAGTGGTGCCTGTTGCACTCATCCTGATTTTTCTTCTTTTATACTTTGCATTTGGTTCAGTCAAACTTGGTTTGCTGATATATAGTGCAATTCCATTGTCGGCAATGGGCGGAATCTTTTCACTCTGGATGAGGGACATGCCTTTTAGCATTAGTGCGGGAGTGGGATTCATTGCTTTGTTCGGCGTAGCGGTTCTGAATGGTATTCTTTTGATTTCAGAATTTACCAGACTGAAGAAGGAAGGGTGGCACGATACACCTCGAATCATTGTTCATGCGACGAAAACGAAGCTGCGCGCCATCTTAATGACAGCGCTAGTTCCTTCCCTTGGATTTATTCCCATGGCACTCAGTAAGGGCGCAGGAGCAGAAGTTCAAAAGCCATTAGCCACTGTGGTTATTGGCGGACTCATCATCTCCACGCTGCTTACATTGTTCGTGCTTCCAGTACTCTACAACCTTGCAGAAAAGAAATCAATCAGAATACAGCCGCGTTTGGCTGCACTGGTTATTCTTTGTTTGTCCCTGGCAGCAAGTATTTCTTCCAATGCACAACAGCCGCTCACACTTGAAGATGCGATCACCATCGGATTAAAACATAATGCCGATATCCAGGTGTCGCGATTGAATCAAACGTATTATGAAAAATTGAGGAAAACGTCATTCGATCCAGATCCAACGAGCGCGGTAGTAGAGTTCGGACAAATGAATAGCGTAGCCAACGATACAAAGTTCGGACTAAGTCAATCCATTGAGTTTCCTTCGGTATACATTAATCAATCAAAAATCAACAAGTCAAATGTTGCCATTAGTGAAATCGAATTACGCAAAGATGAAAGTGAATTGAAGTCGGAAATAAAAACCCGGTTTTACGAGCTCGCGATTCTTCAGCAACGAATTGAACTGTTGCGCAGGGCGGATTCTATCTATCATCAATTTCAGAAGAAAACGGAAAGACGTCTGGCGCTTGGTGACGCTGATGTGTTAGAGAATTCGACTGCAGTGAATCAACGGCAGCAGGCCAGGAACCAGATCAATCAAATCTTAACCGAGTATGAAGTAAAGCTTAACGAGTTTCAACTTCTGCTCGGACTTGATACGGCGGTAATGCCAGACGTTGACAACATCATCTATCCTTTTGTCACAACGGATACGGCACTGGCAAACTCACCTTCCATCCGACTGCAATCCGCGTTGCTGAAGCAAAGTGAGCTGGCATTTAAACTTGAACAAAGCAAGCTTTTGCCTGAGTTAACCGTTGGCTACAATAACCTTAGCCTTATCGGATTCCAGCGTGTAGGAGATGCGGAGCAATACTTCGGTAAGTCGGACCGCTTTACATATTGGTCCGTGGGAATGGGAATCCCAATTTTTAATCAAGCTCAACGCAAAAGAATTCAAGCCTCGAAAATTGAAATGCAGATGCAGGAGGTGGCTTCCGGTTATTCCCAACGGAAGGTAAGGGCTGAATTTGAAAATTACACAAAACGGTTTCGCGAGGCAGCGAATCAAGTTGCGAGTTATGAAGAATCACTGCATGCAACTTCAAACTCCATTCTTAACACAGCATCCAAAAGACTTGAAGCTGGGGAAATTGGGTATTTAGAATGGGTGATCCTGGTTAATCAATCAATTGAAATAAAAGCGCGATATCTCGATGCCGTCCAACGACGTAATGAGGTTGCATTTAAACTAGAAGAACTACAAGGAAAATGATTATGAAAACCAACATAAAATACGGCGTATTGTCCATAGCCCTTCTTGCGTCATCGTTGATGCAATGCAGTGGTCCATCTGAAGATAGGACAGCAGAGGTAGCTCCTGCGAACGAAAATGTAGTGCATCTCACATCGACGCAGATGAAAAATGCGGAGATTGCAATAGGAGAAGCTGTTACTCGCACGGTGAATAGAACGATACGACTCACTGGAGTGGTTGATGTATTCCCGAGCAATAAAGTCTTTGTAAGCAATCCCTTTGGTGGGTTTGTGAAGACGACGAAAGCACTGCCTGGATTGCGAGTAAAACGCGGCGAGCTTCTTTTCACAATGGAGGATCCGCAATACATCCAATTGCAACAAGATTATTTGATGGCTAAAAGTCGGTTGCAGTTTCTGGAAACGGACTACCATCGTCAGGAGGATTTAAATAAAGATAAATCGATAAGTGATAAAGTGTATCAACAAACGAAGGCAGAATATACAAGTCAGAAAATCGCTGTGAGGTCGCTGGAAGAAAAGCTTCGACTCATCAACATCAATCCTGATGCGTTGACTGAAGAAAATATTTCACGCAACGTAAAGATCTATGCACCGATGGATGGATATGTCTCTGCTGTCTTTGCCAGCGTTGGGAAGTATTCAAATTCTACAGAAGCCTTGTTAGAGTTGACGGATGAAAAAGCATTGCATGCAAGTCTTACTGTTTTTGAAAAGGATCTTCCTTACATCGCCGTCGGGCAGCGAATTAAAATAAAATCTCCATCACGACCTGAAAAAGAATACACTGCTACAGTGCACACTATTAACCGATCATTGAATACTGACAGGTCGAGTGAAATTCATTGTGATTTCGAAGACCAGGACGGAAATGTTTTGCCAGGGATGTTCATATCTGCTGATGTTGCAATTGATGAAGCAGAGGTAATTGCAGTTCCTGAAGATGCGGTTGTCAGTTGGGATAACAAGCGATTTATTTTTACGGTGGATGGTAAGGATCAGTTTGAAATGATGCAAGTCGAGACTGGGATGAATTCTGATGGTTTCATTGAGGTGAAAGATGATATTAAGGGGAAGTCGCTGGTGACTAAGAATGCGTATAGCCTATTGATGAAGTTGAAGAACAATGAGGAGTAGTTCTTAAAGTTGGCATAAGGATTTCGATAGGGAGCAGAACGGATAACGGACTTCACCGCAAAGGCGCGATGGCGCAAAGATGCTAAGAATTAAAATTCACTTGCAATTGAATGCCGAATGGGCAAGCAGACGCAAGGACTAGCTGCCTGACGGCAAATGTTGATGATGTTATTAGTAGTTGCAGGGTCACTATGATTACCAAGGAAGCACAAAGATCGCAATGTGAACGCTGCTTCGTGTTCTTCGTGTCTCCTTAGTGTCCGTTGTGACCTGCATTTCTGGACACGACCTTTACTGCTATTCGCAAAAGGAAGACCCACCAAAAGAACCTCGAGCCATCGGATTCCGATAGTTATCGGAACGGATAACAGATAACGAATAACGATTTCCGCCAAGATTGTATATTCGCAATAGCCATGCAATCCCCCACTCAATACGATGGCATTGTCCGCAGCATAACCGACGTCGTGCCGCTTGAAAAGCACGAGATCGAGTTGCTGTTGTCGGTTCTGGAAATTAAGCGGGTAAAGAAAAAAGAATTCATTCTTCGCGCGGGAGAAGTCTGCCGTTTCGAAACCTACGTAAATTCAGGTTGCCTTAAAGTATTCTACACCGATCTCGAAGGCGTTGAGCACAACATAAAATTTGCTCCCGAGAACTGGTGGTCTCTGGACCTTGAAAGTTTCGCGATGCAGACTCCGGCGTTTTATTCTATTCAGGCAATAGAAAACTCAGAGTGCATTCAAATCAGCAAGCACAATCATGATTGGCTCTATGAAAGGATTCCCCAGCTTGAAAAGTTTGCTCGTCTCCGTTATCAGAATTCGTATATCTTACTGCAACATCGCATGACACAAAACCTTTTCTGTACAGCCGAAGAAAAATATAACGCTTTCAGCAAAAAGTATCCAGGGCTCGAGTTGCGCATCCCCCAGAAAGATATTGCCTCTTACCTGGGAATTACTCCAGAGTTCCTCAGTATGTTACGGAAGAAGGCAACGAAAGCTCCAATTTCTTAAAGTACTTTAATTTTTTACTTTTCCGACGTCAGTTGTTTTGTATAAAAAACAATATGAAACAGTTGCTATTCTCGACGTCGCACGACGTTACAGGTTTTATCCTCCGCATTGTATTAGGTGCCATAATGCTTCCCCATGGCGCTCAGAAGTTATTGGGATGGTTTGGAGGATTCGGATTTACATCTACAATGAAGTTCTTTACTGACACCATGAAACTTCCATGGCTTATCGCACTGCTTGTAATCACCATTGAATTTATTGGTTCGATCGCGCTAATAGCTGGATTTGCCGCCAGACTCTGGGCACTCGCATTTATTGCAATCATGCTTGGCGCAATTGTCACAACGAATTATCAACATGGCCTTTTTATGAACTGGTTTGGAAACCAGAGTGGGGAAGGCTTTGAGTATCATCTGTTAGTCATCGGGATTTGTATTGCCATTATGATAGTCGGTAGCGGTCGATATTCATTGGACAGTTTGATCACAAGGTAGCAACACTGAGAGAAGTAAAAATTGCCAGGAGAGATACGATTTAGTGTGGGCCGTCCGTGGTATGAATGAAGAGCATCAATATTGCTTGGACGACATGCAATTGTCTCGAAGAAAATCGACGTAATTATTTCATGGCAAAAAGCACGTAATCCGTTGCTGGAAGTTCTGCCAGTTGCCCTTTCAGCAACGAAACGATTTGTCCTCGGTGATAGCTTCCATGTACGATCACATGATTAAAGCAATCCATTACTGTCATTTGAGATTCTTGTCCCAGCAGTTTGAAAGTCATAATCTTTTCAATGTCGTCTATCGATTCGATATACTCCTTCCACTTTGACAGCATCACGTCATTCAGCATTGCGCATTCATCCAGCGGGTAGAGTTCAAAACGCTTTGCAGTTTCATTCTCGCCTTTAGCGCGGCTTAACCAAATGGAAGAAACAGCGAGTATGTGAGAAAGCAATTCGGTTGTCCCGGGTGGCAAAAGTTTAACTTGCAACATAGCTTTGATTACCTTCTCATTTGCCCAATGATCGTACGACAAAAGTTTCAATGCCTGGTTCTTCATAACTAAACTATGAGCGCAAGATCTTTTCCATCTTCCGACCTTTTGCCAGTTCATCCACGAGTTTATCGAGATACCGCGCCTGCTGCGTTAGCGGGTTCTTGATCTCTTCCACGCGATAACCACAGATTGTTCCGGTGATTAGTCGCGCGTTGGGATTTATTTTGGCACGCTGAAAGAAAGTCTCGAATGTCACCCTTTCGTTTATTAATTCTTGTAATTTCTTGCTATCAAAACCAGTGAGCCACTCGATGACTTCATGCAATTCTTTCTTAGTCCTGCCTTTCTTCTCGACTTTTTCCACATACATCGGATAAACCGAACCGAAGATCATTTTTGCAATGCGCTGGTCGTGGGTGGTGGATTCTTTCATGAAAAAAAGTTTAAGGTTTAAAGTTTAAGGTTTAAAGTTAGTGCGCGGATGCATCTTATGCATGTTGATTAATAAAAATGTAAAATGTAAAACACTAAGCCGATAGCAATCGGCTGTAAAATGTAAAAGTGGCCTGCCAATCAAATCGAAAAAGCGATTCTCAGACTAATTTTCGTTTCTTCCCAGTAGTAGTCTCACCTGCGAACCCCACGCACCAATCATCAAATCCAGGACGCCATCTCCGTTTACATCTCCGACGGCAATGCCCCAGCCTCGATTTACAGTTATCTCGGGAATTACGTTAGTCGTTACGTTCGTAAAAATACCCTTACCATCATTCTGCAACGCTTGTAGCTGAGCAGCTTCGAACGGCGGAGTTTTAACAGCACTTAGAATAATATCCGGATGGCCGTCATGGTTAAAGTCAATAATGGTACCCGAATAACTCGATAACTTTTGAACCGGAATTCTTTTCGATGTTTCATCCTTAAAATTCCCTTTACCATCATTGATCAACAACCGGGCTGTTGGATCTTTCTCCCATTGGCCACCATTACTGGTAAGGTTAACGAAAAGGATATCGGCGTGTCCATCGTTGTTAGCATCGAACACCAACACCTCGCGGGTGTGAAGTGGTACCAGCAATTCAATCCGCTCCGGATGCTCTGTAAACTTCCCTTTCCCATCGTTAAACAACAACCGATTCGGTGGTGCTTCATTACCAATGACCAAATCCAATGTACCGTCTCCATTGAGGTCAGCCAACTTTACAGCCTGAGTTTGATCTTCCGCCGCAGGTAGACCAACAGTTGTATCATCAATGAAGTATCCAGGTTTTTTTGAATTGTTGATCCATAAGAAGTTTTGAGCATTGGAACCTGTATTACCTACAACAATATCCGGCAGACCATCGCCGTTGACGTCACCCACATCAAGCCCGTTGCCTTCACTTTTAGCAAGCAGTCGATCGCTTACATCCGTAAAAGTTCCATCCCCTTTGCCCAGGTAGTATTCATGATTCTGGTCATCTTCTGCCACAAAAATAATATCGTCAATTCCATCCCTGTTAAAATCAGCGGTACGCACGTGTTCCGAGTCGTGATTCTTATTGACAAAAACACCTTTCTTCCATGCAAATTTTCCTTTGCCATCATTAAGGTATAAACGGTTGGGTTCATTTTCCAGTGCCAATATCGCATCCAGATCACTATCCCTGTCCACATCAAGAAAAATGACATCGAGAGCATGCTCCCTGCCATCAAGGGGGACGTGTGTGGTCGTGACGTCCGTGAAGAATGAAGTTTCAGTTTTTTGAGCGTAGTTGATCAAGGGCGCTGTACAAATCACGCAACTAGTTAATACGGTTAGTAGGTTTGCCGGCATGTCTCCTCGTTTTTAATTTCGACGAAAATTAGGTAATCTACCCTAGAACACTTTCCGAGAGCGTTCTGTTCGGCTCAATTAGTCCGCTTATCTCGCCAAAGAATTTGAGTATTTTAAATCAAGCAATAAGCCGTGGAACTTAAAAATTCCCCTGCAGAATCAGTGCTTCGTGAAGTTACCGTAGGAAGCCACATCCTGTAAATAAGATTTCCAAAAACGGTTGTTGAACGTTTCATAAGCATGGGGTACCCATATTAGTGCCTCCACGACTATCGTTAATGCATCCGCTCACATCTACTTTTGCATAATCTTCGGAATGTTATGAATGACCTTCCATCTATCAATTACTTTACATAATACGATAGTCGAATAGAATACCAGCACCTTACTTTCCAATTTCACTTTTACCTCGGCAATGTCTCCTGATATTTCAATTGAACCGAACTCGATAGTTCGCGCGGCGCCGCCGAAGCGTTTTGTCTTTACAAGACTTTTATAATCTTGTTTCAAAAAAATAAACACACCCCTTTCTTCAAAGAAACCATCCTGAATATTTTGAAACTGCGGATGTAATACTTCCTCCAATAAGTCTATGTCATTCGAATCTCCGGCATGTATGAAATGACGTACTGCCTTCTCTACTTGTTCTTTTGTTTTCATTGTAAAAATATTGAGTTAGCTATTGTTCTTTTGGTGCGTTCTAATACCGCGGCACCATATTCCGGTTGGGAAGTTCCGTCAACACAATACAGCATGATTTGACGGATCCCGATAAAACCCAAAATTTTCCTTATGTAATTTTCGAATCCTTCGTCTGGATCACTGGCTGATTTCTGCCCTCCCATTGTTGTAAGGTTGTAAGAACGTAGCATTGCTTATTTTCCAATAATCCCACGTATTCTCCATTTTTGAATAAAAATGTCCTGTTCGCTCTTACGATGTGATCCAGATAAGCTTTCAAAGACGAAGGGATTTGAAAATTGTACATGGGGTACGTTATAAGTAAGTCATCGCAGCGATTGATTTCATCGATCAATTCATCGGAAAGCGCGAGACCCTCATTTGCCTCATTACCGTTAAAGAATGCATGAACGGTCGATTGTGTCAGGTGCGGAATGGGGTTGGCTTGCAAATCTCTGCAAATTATTTGTCCACTCGGAAATTTTTTTCGCCAATGTAAAACGAAATGGTCTCCCATTGTTCGGCTCACGGAATCATGCTGTCGTATGCTTGAGTCAATCCTTAGTAATGTCTTCATAACTTTTTCACTAAAGACAAACAGGATCAGCACAAATGTGACAGCCTAAGTGATTCTGATCGAGTCCAATTTATCGGGATCGATAACAGAATAGATAAAATTCACTTTCCCTGATTCATCAAAAGAAAACACCTGGCAATTATAAATCCGTTTGTTCTGCCAAAAACAGATAGCAGGCTGATGATTGATTTGGATGAAGGTATATACTTTGCCTTCCAGGAAAAGTGCGTAGACATGTTGAAGCAGTTTTGCAGACGCATCTCTGCCAATTGTCATATCTTTTATGACACGTATTTTATCACCTCCGTCCGCCATAAGTTTGATGTCGCTGGCAAGAAGTTCCTCGAGTGCTTTTAAATCAGCGTTCATGATTGCACCGATATAGGCTTCAAGCTTACTTCGACCATCGTATTGTGCGCGCGGTTGCGACTGGCTCAAGCTTTTTTTCGCGCGGCTATATAATTGACGCACGTTGTCCGGAGTGATATCAAGTGCCTCCGCTGTGTCTTCATGAGAGTAGTTAAATGCCTCCCGCAGTACATATACGGCACGCTCCTTCGCGTTTAAATTTTCCATAAGCACGAGTAGAGTATAGTGTGCCACCTGTTCACGAACGAGATTTGTTTCGCCTGTTTCCGTGGCGACCGGCTCCGGCAGCCAGACGCCGAAGGCAGATTGTCTGTTCGTCCGGTTCTTAAAATTTATCGAATGGTTAATGACCATGCGTGTGAGATACTGTACTTCATTCCGGATTCCGGTCTTATCAAGGTGAATGTATTTTTCCATCACATCCTGAACCACATCCTTAGCATCCTCTACGGAACCAAGAATGTTATATGCGTAGGTCAACAACTTTCGATAGGCCGTGTCCATGTTCTCTTTGTCTGATGACAAATAATGAATATAAAAATGTGACAGAAAAACAGAGGTTTTTTAAAATTTTTAGAATCCTTTAACACATATTAAATCAGCTTCACCGGTTTTTAAGTTGGGCGAAAAAAAGTTTATTCCAACCAGAAACAGTCATTTCAACTAATCCGACCGATATGATACGCAATTATTTGACTGTTGCTTTTAGAAATTTTCTGAAGCATAAGTCGTTCACATTTTTGAATGTTGTTGGGCTTTCAATTGGGCTCATGGCCAGTCTACTTATTCTACAATATGTCAAGTACGAACGGAGTTATGATACCTTTCACAGCAACGCCAAAAATATTTACCGCGAGAAATTAGCCCGCTTTTGTTTTTTGTCGCAGGGTTTGCAGTGGTGCTAATAGCTTTCATTGCTGTTGGTATTCAGACATTAAAAGCTGCACTGCTAGATCCTGTAAAATCTTTAAAGTATGAGTGATGAATACTTTTCAGATCCCGAGGATATCCAAGGACAAGTTAAGTCAAACATATTTGTAGGACTCCGATTAATCGAGCATGACAAATCAGATGATTGTCAATTCATGTTGATTTACTTCAAAAAACAATGGCGTAAAATTTCAAAACATCACAATTCGTGCCTTTCAGCCCATTCCAACTGGCTTGGTAACTCTCTCGAATTAAACTCCAAATGAATTACTCTTCGATGTCTCTGACTTATCGCCTTCGAAGAAGCATGTAACAGCAGCGGATTCATGATCTGTATCCCACACGCATTTACTTCACATGTATAAGGAATGCTGTTTCGCGTGATGAGATCAACTTCATCATCAGAAAGTCTTTTGTGATGTGACCCAGGAATCACTTTCAGCGCACCATTGGTTTCATCAGTATCATCCAAATGAATTCTAACAGCTACGGTACATTGCAAATACTCATCCGGAGGAACCACTCCATAAACCCCCGACTTCTTTGTCCAACCTGTAAAGCCTTTTGTTTCAATTTTTTCGGATACGTTGATCACAGTGTCCTGGTGCCAGGTAACATACCAGTTCGATTCCTGTGTCTTATCAAAAAAGATAGCTTTGGTCAAAAAGAGTTTGGGATCAATACTTTTCAAAATCTTCAACAGGTTTGGATTAAGAACCTGGTGTTTTAACCCTGGAATTTCCTGCAATAAATTTCTAATTGCGTGGGTGCCATCGGTCTGCCCTTTGGATTTGAAATAACCATAGATCATATTTCTCATCTGGTTCACCTCCTTTTTGCTGAACACATTATGGAGTATACAAAATCCTTTATGAATGAGCTTCTGAATATTGTTGTTTACCGTGGCAATGTTAAACTCGTATTGATAGAGATCAAGCGCATGCTCAAAGGTTTCTCTAATTCTTCTTTTTAATCTTTCAGGCGCGAGAACCTTGACCTGATCACCAAAGCCCAGGATCTCCCTTTCCAACTCGAAATTTAATTGCACATTCAATGAAAATGTTACTCCCATCGGCGAGGTCTCGACCACTTGCTGCGAATGATGAAGCGGTTTAGTCAGGATATATGGAGCCGTTTCATTATCTGCCAGCAAAAGAACTTTTTCAGGTTGCGCATTTTGGTTAACCGTTACACCTATAACATCATTTAGGTAGCTCGTCAGGTTGAAATCTTGTCTAG
>JAEZBX010000312.1 GCA_023412765.1 Bacteroidota bacterium | reverse complement strand
ATTGTGCCTCTGCAATAAATTTACGTATTTGCTTCTGAAAAGAGAATGAAATGGGAAAAGAATTCCTGAATGACTTCGAAGAACTGATTTTGACGCTGGTTGCTGCTCTTCGGGAAAACGCCTATGGAGCTGCTATCACACTTGAAATTGAACAATGGCTTAGTCGGAAAGTAACGCTGAGTGCCGTACACGTAATACTTTATCGATTGGAAGACAAAGGCTATATAAAATCGAGAGTTGGAGGCGCGACTAATGAACGTGGCGGAAGGCGAAAAAGGATTTATTCCATTACCAATGCAGGACTTGCCGTACTTCGCTCCATGAAAGAAACAAGAACGCAAATGTGGAAGCTGGTACCTCTGTTGAAAATAGTTAACAGTTAAATGAAATCAATTCCTAGATGGTTAGAGAGAATTCTCCGGACAATTTGTCCTGATGAGTTGTATGAACAGATTGAGGGCGACTTGATAGAGATATACAACTACGAAGTGAAGACGGTGGGTAAGAGAAAGGCGAAGCTTCGTTTTGTCCTGGCATGTTTTCGATTCTTCAGACCAGGGATTTTTTTAAGACACAAATTTTCATTGAACACTAATTCAATAGATGTCATTCTTAATTACTTTAAAATTGCCTACCGACATGTGGTGAATAGCAAAGCGTTTTCGTTGATCAATGTAACCGGTCTGGCTGTTTGTATAGCAGCATTCTTTCTAATTCTCCAGTATATAAGTTTCGAGATGAGTTACGACCGCTTTCACGCCAACAGTGATAACATTTACCGTATAGGTCTTGAACGGTATAAGAATAACGAACTCCAAACGTCGTCATCTGAGAATTTTGCGGGATTGAAGGAATTAATTCGCGAAAACTTTCCGGAAATTGATGCTGTCACCGGTTTTTACAAAACACCCGCAAACACGGGCGTATTCTTTCGTTACAACGGAAAAATTTTTAATGAATTGGGCGGTGAACTCAATACCGACTCTACCTTCTTTCAAGTCTTCTCGGGTATGTTGGTGAAAGGTGATGCAGCAACGGCACTAGGCGAACAGCATTGCATGGTTGTATCTGAGTCGATGGCCAAGAAGATTTTCGGTGATGCAGAGCCCATGGGCCAGCACATTCAAATGCCCAATGATCGGGGTGGAGAAAGTGAACGGGTAATCACGGGAGTGTTTAAAGACTTTCCACCAAACTCACACGTGCATGCCAATTTTGTGGTGCCGTTAGAACCATTCATGAAAGATGGTGACGAATGGAGTCAGGCCTTTTTGCATACCTATGTTTCTCTTAAAGAAGGTCACCACCCCGAAGCGGTGAGCAATCGCATCAACAAATTCTATCGAGAAATGGCGGTGAAGTATCCCGAAGTGAAGGAAACAAAATCATTTCTTCAACCGCTTACCTCTATTCATCTTTCTTCGCAGATGCAAGATGAATTGGAAGTGAACGGCAGCAAAGACCTGGTTTACATCGCCTCGGCCATTGCGCTTATTATCCTCATCATTGCATGGATAAACTATATTAATCTCGAAACGGCCCGATTTGCTACACGTGCTCGCGAAGTAAGTGTGAGACGCATCGTAGGTTCTGCCAAGTCCGATTTGGCTCTTCAATTCCTTATTGAATATTTCTGCATTCTCGTTTTGGCCATTGCCCTAGCAACACCGTTGATGACTTTCATCGTTCCCCGCTTTAGTTACCTCACAGGACTTCCCATCGATTCGATTCAATGGTCTCTGCCATCGATATGGGTCAGTGGGTTTGCAGTATTAGTTGTTGGTTCGATTTTGGTCGGCATTTATCCGGCCATATTCCTGCTTCGGTTGAACCCCGTAGCAACTCTTAAAGGAAAATTTGGCAATACTAGCCGTGGACGAACCATTCGAAAGACACTTATCATAATTCAATTCAGCGCATCTCTCATCTTGATTGCGTGTGTTTTAGTAATGCGCAGCCAATTAGACTTTATGCAAACAGCCGATAAAAAGTTTGATGTTGACAATGTTGTCACTTTGCGAAATCCAACTGCTTATTCGGGCGAAGAAGTAGTTGAAAAACATGCCGCCTATCGAACACTGGAAAATAGATTAATGGAGAAAGCTTCCGTACAAATGGTCACTAGTTCATCGTCGATACCCGGCACAGAAATTGGCTTTACGTATGTGAATCTTCTAAAACGAAATGCCAATGATCCTTACGATCCCACACGATTTAAAACGCTCTTTGTGGACTATAACTACATTCCGTTCTATGGTTTCAAACTATTAGCAGGACGAAATTTTGATCCCCCTCGGCCAGTTCAAAATTGGATTGATCCATGGGACGATGAAAACTGGTTAACATTGATTCTGAATGAAAGCGCTATTCATGCATTGGGCTTCAACTCACCGGAAGAAGCCGTCGATAAAATAGTGGAGTTCGAAAATTTTGAAGATCATTTTCAAAAGCATAGAATAATCGGTGTGGTGGAAGACTATCATCACGAAGCGGTGAAGAAGGAAATCTTCCCAATGATTTTTTCGCCCAACTATGGAAGTTTTCAGCAGGTGTATTACTCTATCCGCTTAAATCCAACCAGCAGCCGTGAACAAGCAATCGACGACATTCGAAAGAGTTGGACGGCGGCTTTTCCCGATAAACCATTTGAGTATTCATTCCTTGACGAATATTATGATCAGCAATTCAAATCAGAACTCTATACAAAGCGGATCTTTTCTGCATTTGCCGGAATAGCCGTTTTTATCGGATGTCTTGGCATTTTGGGGATGACGTTGTTTGAAGCAAGCTCCCGCCGAAAGGAAATCGGCATTCGTAAAGTATTAGGTGCGTCTGCAGCCAGTTTGATCGGTCTGCTGTCGAGAGATAACGTGCGGTTGATTTTATACTCTGCTGTTATCGCAACACCATTGATTTATTTCATTGCACAAAACTGGCTTTCGAGATATCCGATGAGAATTGATATATCTCCCATATTTTTTGTAATTCCACTGGCAGTTCTACTTTTTTTGGTAGCATTCGTAAGCTCATTTGAAACAATCAAGGCGGCCAGTACCAATCCTTCCGATCATTTAAAGAATGAATGAGCGAGTGACGAGGGCCATGACATGCCATGCGATGTTGGCCATCGAAATGATTCATCTGTCCATTCTCTAATCCTGTCATCCATCGACGAAAAATCATCGTGGTTGAAGTACAAGCAGAACCTTGGGAGTACGAATTTTCCAATTTCCAATTTCAATTTCCCAATCCCCATTATTGGGTTATTCCATTTCCGCCGGCCATTCCTTACCTTCATCACTTTACCAAATCAGATTCTTATGGTTCGCGACTTTTTCAGCATCATCTTCAGACATCTTCTGAAAAATAAATCACAAATGAGTATCGCCATTCTGGGTATGGTGCTAGGATGGGGAAGTGTATTGTCGATTGGTGTCTATGTATACAACGAACTTTCCTATGATCACTTTCATGAGAAGAGTGAGAGAATCTATAGAATTACCCATAATGAAACGGCCGGAGAAATTCCCGGTACCCGACACCTCGCCACGGTTGGACCACCCATGGGTCCTGCGTTGCGAAATCAATTTAAACAGGTGGAAGATATTGTTCGCTTCCGCTACCATCCGGATGTGATTTTCCGAAAGGACGATATTCAATATTATGAGCATCACGTTTTTTTCGCCGATCCGTCCATCTTCACCGTGTTCAGTTTCGAAATGAAGAACGGCAATCCAGCGACTGCGCTGAGCCTCGCCAACAATGTGGTTATAACCGAGTCGATGGCAACAAAATATTTTGGGACAGATGATCCTATCGGCAAGACTATCACTATGAATGGAGAAACGGAGTTGGTTGTTAGCGCTGTGCTCGAGGACATTCCCGACAACTCTCATCTGAAATTTGACTTCCTGATTCCCTTCGAAGCCTTCAAGGTACCTTACGGATTCCCGGTAACATTAGAAAGCTGGGGTGGTTGTCGTTTCATACTTACGTCTTGCTGAGACCTGGTGAAAATGTCAAGGACCTTGAAGCACAACTTCCAACGTTAGTTAAAGAACACTGGTTGGAGGACAGAGCTAAAAGGTTCAAACTTGAACTTCAGCCACTTCATGATATTTATCTCGGCAGTGTAGCAAATGATCAGGTTGCGTCGGGCAACAAATCTGCTATCTATGTCCTGGGAGCAGCGGGTTTAATGATCTTGGTGATAGCAATCTTTAACTTCAGCAATCTTTTCGCTGTGATCTCTATTTCCAGAGCGAAAGAAGTAGGAATACGCAAGTTGCTCGGCGCTACACGCGCAAATATTTTTGGACGACTGCAAGGAGAAACATTATTACTTACGATTCTTTCGTTGCTCGTGACCTTATCGCTGGCGCCGCTGTGGACGGGCCTTCTTCCCTGGAATTTCGCGCCGGAACAAATAGCAACGCGTCATCTTGTTATGGGAAGCTGTGTGCTCATAATCGTCGCACTATTAATTGGTATCATATCCGGCCTGTACCCTGCAGGCTTATTAGCATCCAATTCATTCAAGAAATTATTGGGCGGTGCTTTTAAGACCAGCGCTACCGGCATCATTATTCGCAAGACTATGTTATCTGGCCAGTTCGTTGTGTCAATTGCTTTGATCGTTTGTGTTATCATCATCTCACGTCAGATCGATTTTATCAAAACAAAAGATCTGGGATTCGCGAAAGATGAACTCTTGTTGGTGAGAATGCCTGGAGATCAATTGACAAAAAAGTATTCGCAACTCAGGGAAAGATTGGAGCGCATTCCATTTGTATCGGCTGTCAGTGTTGGAGGAGGTAGGATGGATGGAGAGAATGGGAATGTTCCCATATACTCTGCTGGTGCAACTGATGAGTTTGGAAAACCAATGGCCATCGATGCAATAGCGTTCGACTTCTTTAAAACAATCGGCGTCAATTTGCTTGCGGGTCGTGAGTTTACGGTGCGCCAGCCTGGTGATACACTTCGCGGTGTGCTGCTCAATGCTTTGGCTGCCAAAGAACTTGGATGGACACCGGAAGAAGCCCTTGGAAAACCGATTCGTATCGGCGAAATCCTGCACGATGGAGAAGTGATTGGCGTCGTACCGGACTTTAATTTCGGCTCGCTTCATTCGACAGTTAAACCACTTGTTATCAGTTACCCCAGGACCCGGTTGCAGGATATTTATATTCGTTTCAGCAATGTAGCGCCGGCAAACCTTATCTCATCTGTTCAATCAGAATGGCAGGTAGTCGCTCCGGACATTCCATTTGATTATGCGTTTCTTAACCTTCACTTAGAAAGTCTCTACAATAACGAGCAACAATTTTCTACCATGTTTCGATTCTTTGCTTTAATTGCCATAGCTATCGCGTGCCTTGGATTGTATGCGTTGATCAATCAAGACATCCTGTATCGGACAAAAGAAATTGGTGTTCGGAAAATCTTGGGAGCATCAGTAGTCAACATTGTAAGCTTGATCTTAAAACAGTTCTGTTTGATTATTATCGTTGCAAATGTTGTTGCATGGCCGCTTGCATACATCTTCATGAATGAATGGCTTAGTGAATTCGCATATCATATAGAGCTTCATTGGACAACATTTATTGTTGCAGGTGCGGCGGCGATTCTCATGGCACTTTTAACGGTCGGCTATAATACGATCAGGACGGCCCTGGCAAACCCCGTGAAGTCGATAAGGAATGAATGAGGCAAATCCAAAAGCGCAGCCATGCGGCTGTGGAGCCAAGTGACGACAAATTGCTGTTGCGCTAGGCGAGGGAGTACAAAATCGTGCTTCAAAAAGCGAAGAATGCTCTTCTCAAAGAACTTAAAATGGAGTTGACTAATTAGGACTAGGTATCATGATTAAACAATTCTCTTTTCAGTCTTTGTAACCTAAAAAAACTGGCCGTTAACGGATGATCATGCGCGATTGCGAACAACAAATTCCGTGCAGCCCCTACAAAATGAACCAGAAAAGGCATTAGGAATCGGTATGACGATTGAATGACTTTCTAGAAAACTATCCCATGAAACCCCTAACAATTTTTGCGTTTGCGATTATCACATTGATTTGTCACAACTATTCCTGTCAGGCACAAAAGAAAAAAATTCTTGTAGATGTTGGTCACGGTCAGAAATTTTACAGCGATCCAGCTGATAATATCTCAAGCGATCTTGTCCCCACTGACCGACTTAAATACATGACCGGTGAGCTAACTAAAAACGGAACATCCCACAATGCTTCGATCGGTTATATTAAAGCACCTGTCACGGCAGCTGCTCTTTCTAAGGCCGACCTGCTTTTCATTCATACACCCTCTGCGAAATATACTCCGGAAGAATGCACGGCCATACGGCAATTCGTTGAGAAAGGTGGTTCACTTTTTATTGTAATGGAAGTTGACTACTGGGCTACACTGGAGCAGGCGAATGCTAATGATATTCTGAAGCCTTTCAATATTACTTTTGGCTCCGACAACCCTGACGAGTCATCCGGTGGACATTCGGCCAGCGGAAAAATCACCAAGCAAAAATATTCAATCCCATCGCACGGGGCGCGCCTTGTGGAAGGAGGAACGCCATTCGCATTCAGCAATGCCGATACTTCCAAACCTATAGGAGTATTCGCAGAGATAAAGGGAGGAGGCAAGGTCGTTGCAATGGGCGAAGGAATGGCTTCTCTCTATATGAATAGCTGGCAAGGGGTTACGGACTATCAGTGCGCGGCGTTTATGGACGACGTTGTGGGCTGGTTGTTGGAATGAATTACATGTCTAAAAAGTAAATACATTTTTCAGCGAACACGCAGATTTATTATCTTCATTTTTGGTCACTTTGTTTGTCAACTATGAGATATAGGGTCTACGTTGTTGAGCTTTCAAAAAAGGTCTTTACGGAAAGCTGGAAATTTCGTGCCGCTAATCCACAGTTTAATGGAGTATTGCAATGTCTTTACGTAGGCATGACCAGTAAGACTCCTGCCGAGCGTTTTGAACAGCATAGAAGTGGCCATGTTAGCAAGAAGGGTTTTAAAATCTCTGCCAATATTGTTGAGAGGTATGGAATGTATTTGCGGCCAAGCTTGTATGAGCACATTAATCGCAATCCGATGACACGGCAGCAGGCATTGGCTATGGAGGAAAAGCTTGCCTGGGATCTGAGGAGGCAGGGCTATGCGGTTTGGTTTAATTGATCGTTTGGTATGATAAAAAGTAAACTCCTTGGGCTTGGTGTTATTTTTTTTGTCTTGTTCCTAAGTTATTGGTTCTATCCAAAAAATAGTGGACTCTTACATTATCGCGACCCCAAAATTTATGGCCTTGTTGGCGATAAGGAAACGGCTGTAAAGATTGCCGAGGCAATTTGGTTGCCTATGTTTGGTGAAATTATCTACAACAGTCGACCCTTTGTAGCAACCTTACATGATTCAGTATGGATTGTAAAGGGAACGCTTCACGCTGAAAGAGGTGGTACACCATATATTGAAATATCAAAAAAGGATTGCAGTATATTACGAGTTTTACATGGGAAATAAGTGTTCTCCTTTGTTGACTTCTTGAGGCAGGGCTTCAGTGCGCGGTTCTAATTACAGGAAATGATGATGGAATATTGGTTAATCGGGCTTACGGTCGCTCATGGTGTGATTTTTCTTTTCAAGCTTTTTCTTTTTTTGGAATATCGAAATATCTATACGCAGAAAATAATGTACTTGAACAATTGCCTTTCAGAGGTAAAGAATCTCGAAAATTTTGAGTTGAGCTCTTTTCACGAATTCAAAATAGCCCGCACAGGAGATATAGACTATCCGCCTTCGATTGTGGAAAAATATTTAAGAAATCCGACATATTCACAACTGATTGAATCCTTTAATAAACGAAGATCAAATTTAAAATTACTTGGCCGTAATTTGATCTTTAGTTATTTGTTTATTCTAGTAATTTCCTGGCTAATTCATATAGTAACGAGTAATTGAACTACCATTCTATGCATCTTTGTTAGCTTTATATTGATATGTCCAAACCTCAAAAGGTCTGAACCGTTAATCTATTCTAACTTCGCCACCATACAAATGCAAAACAGGGGATTACTTTTTATTCCTGACATAAGCGGATTTACGCAGTTTGTAAATGAAGTCGAAATCGAGCACAGTCGTTTCATTATTCAACAGTTATTAGAGGTGTTGATCAAAGCCAATGAACTTGGGCTTGAGATTTCTGAAATTGAAGGTGATGCGATTCTCTTTTACAAATTCGGTGAACCAGAGAAGCTGGAGGCACTATATAAGCAAGTGGAGAAAATGTTCATGGCATTCCACGGATATTTGATTTCATATGATCATCGCAAAATCTGTCAATGTAAAGCTTGTATCTCTGCTATCAATCTTTCCCTGAAAATTATCACGCACTACGGTGAATTCACTCCTATGAATGTGCAAAGATTTAATAAGCTGATTGGAAAGGATGTCATCGTTGCGCACCAACTCTTAAAAAACGACATCCCACAACACGAGTACTGGTTGGTAACAAATAATATATTAGCGCATCAACAGGCACCTCAGATCGAGCCGTGGATGAATTGGAATAGCAGCGCCAAAAATACGGGGAGTGGTGAAGTAAATTTTATTTACACGCAACTTGGTCCGCTTAAAGACAAGATCCAGCCATTTTTGAACGACACCGAGACTGCGAAGAAAACAAGGATGCTGTCAGTCTCTCGAGACTATCCAATTGATATAAAAACCTTATGCTACACTGTTGTGCATTTTGAATTCCGCCATATGTGGTATGAAGGAATAAAAGCAATAGATGAGATTGAGCACTTTTTACCTGGTGTAGGTAGCAGTCACAGGCGTGTGCTGGAGAATGGTCAAATAGAAATAATGTATATCAGTAGCTTTTTGTACGACCCGGAAGGGAAAACCATTTTCAGCGAAACCAATCAAAAAGATAAAAGCTCTATCTACTACATCGCCGAAAAGACAGGTGAACATAGCAGCAGGCTTACGCTCGAATTATACTTTGAACCAAACCTAATTAAAGAGAGTTTATTCAATCTTTTTGAAAAAAAGAAGAAGGAGCAAGAACTTCGAGACTCTCTCCAACGTCTTGACAAAGTACTTAAAGAAATGATCGTTCCGCTGGAATTCTAGTAGTTCGACTCCACGCATTTGTAAGTTAAGCATAGATTTTTTTTCACTACGTCGACTTTTACGAACGGAATTTTGAAGTTATAAATGATGTTGGTTATGACTATTTTTTTTGTCTACTTAAAATTGTTTTTTGATTCACATTGTCTTCAATTGTACTCTCGTTTCTAATGGGAGAATGACACAACGATCTGATTAAACATGTATAGGCTTACAATACCAACAATGAAATTCACTCTTCGTCAACACCTGATTTTAATCGTCATCTTTTTAGCATTCAGCAATTGCGCGACCGATAAGAAGGAGCAGTCAGAACAAGTCCACGAAGCTGATATGATTATCTACGGAGGAACATCGGCAGCGGTAACGGCGGCGGTACAGGCAAAAAAGTTGGGTAAAAGCGTCATCGTCGTATCACCCGACAAACATCTGGGAGGTCTCTCGTCCGGAGGACTGGGATTTACCGATACCGGAAACAAAGAAGTGATTGGTGGACTTTCACGCGAATTTTATCACCGCTTGTATCTTCACTATGATAAATCTGAGTCGTGGAAATGGCAACAAAAGTCCGAGTATGGCAACAAAGGGCAAGGCACTCCGGCGATCGATGGAAATAACCGAACGATGTGGATTTTTGAGCCGCATGCTGCGGAAAATGTCTTCGAAGATTTTGTGAGAGAAAATGAATTGAACATTCTGAGAGATGAATGGCTTGACCGCAAGAATGGAGTGGTGGTTGAGGATGGTAAAATTGTGTCGATTAAAACATTGAGCGGAAAAACGTTCAAGGGGAAAATGTTTTTGGATGCGACCTACGAAGGAGATCTCATGGCAGCGGCGGGTGTTAGCTACCACGTTGGCCGTGAGGCAACGAGCGTCTATCAGGAAGAATGGAATGGCATTCAGACAGGCGTGCTGCACCACAAGCATTGGTTTGCAAAAAATATTGATCCCTATGTTGTACCTGGTGATCCTTCCAGTGGTCTGCTACCACGAATATCAAAGGAGGATCCTGGCAAAAAAGGAGATGGCGATCACCGTATCCAGGCGTATTGTTTCCGTATGTGTCTAAGTAATCATCCTGACAACCGAATTCCATTTGCGCGACCGCAGGGGTATGATTCAACTCAATACGAATTGCTAGCGCGCGTGTATGCTGCAGGTTGGGACGAAACTTTCGAAAAGTTTGATGACATCCCCAACCGAAAAACAGATACTAATAACCATGGTCCCTTCAGCACCGACAACATCGGTATGAACTATGATTACCCTGAAGCAACTTATGAGAGAAGGCCTGAAATCATAAAAGAGCATGAACTCTATCAAAAGGGCTTGATGTATTTTCTTTCGCACGATCCGCGTGTGCCGGATGATGTGAGAAAGAAAATGAATGAATGGGGTTTAGCCAAAGACGAATTTAATGACAACGGTAACTGGCCGCGGCAGATCTACGTCCGTGAATCAAGACGCATGGTAGGCGAGTATGTTATGACAGAGCATGACGTGTTAAGTAAACGGGAGGTTCCTGAGCCTGTTGGAATGGGAAGTTATACAGTGGATTCGCACAACGTTCAACGATATGTGAAGCCCGACGGATTTGTACAGAATGAGGGAGATATTGGGGTGAGTACACCAAAACCTTATAGTATTTCTTACCGCTCACTTGTTCCTAAGAAGGAAGAGTGTAAGAATCTCCTTGTCCCAATATGTGTATCAAGTTCGCACATCGCTTATGGATCTATCAGGATGGAACCAGTGTTCATGATCCTTGGCCAATCGGCGGCGACGGCTGCTTCATTGGCTATCGACGAAGGCATCAGTGTGCAGGATGTGCAGTATGAAAAGTTAAAACAACAGCTTGAAAAAGATAATCAACGCTTGACTCTTCAAAATCTTTAGCGTTGATTGAGCTTTGTAAGCTATGGAACTATTAAACGGAGTTAATGCTTTAACCTTAGTTTTTGTTGCGGTCCTGCTGTTCGCTATCGCCTACCGGTATTATGGACTATTTCTTGCAAATAAGCTTCTTAGATTAAACAACAATAACGTAACTCCTGCCAATGAATTCGCGGACGGGAAAGACTATGTAGCTACTAACAAACACGTACTTTTCGGGCACCACTTTGCTGCTATAGCGGCGGCCGGCCCCCTGGTGGGACCCGTACTGGCCGCGCAATTCGGATATCTACCGGGTGCTCTATGGATATTGATTGGTTGTGTGCTGGCAGGAGGAGTCCACGACATGATCGTGCTCTTTGCGTCTGTACGTCATAAGGGCGAGAGTCTGGCAACAATAGCTGGAAAAGAAATTGGCAGGGGAACGGGGCTGATCGCAGGCGTTGCAATTCTGTTTATTTTGATCCTGACATTGGCTGGCTTATCACTTGCTTGCATCAGCGCGATGCATGAGGCTTCATGGTCATTATTTACCGTCCTGGCGACAATGCCGATTGCCATTATTATGGGGCTGATCATGCGGTATAGAAAACATAGTGTAACGTTAGCGAGTATCACGGGTGCAATTCTATTGATTGTCGGTATTGTAGGAGGACATGAACTGATGCAATTCGAGCAGATTAGCAATTTGTTTCACTGGCGAATTGAAACAATATCTGTAGCAATCGCAGTATATGGTTTCCTTGCCTCGGTGTTGCCCGTCTGGTTGTTATTGGTTCCCCGGGATTACCTCTCGACCTATCTGAAAATAGGAACGATATTAATGCTTGCGGTCGGAGTGATTTTCGTACACCCTACATTACAGATGCCTGCTATAACACCATTCATCCACGGCGGTGGTCCGATCATTGGAGGTCCGGTTCTTCCGTTTATTTTTATTGTAATCGCGTGTGGGGCTATCTCAGGATTCCACGCAGTTATCGCGACTGGTACCACACCAAAGATGCTGAACAATGAAAGAGAGATTCTTTTTGTTGGTTATGGTGCCATGTTGGTGGAAGGATTCGTTGCACTGATGGCACTCATTGCTGCGTGTACGCTCGTTCCCGGTGATTATTTTGCGATTAACACACCGAAGGCGATGTACGATTCATTCATTGCCAATAACCCTGGATTACAGATGCAGGATCTTTCCCATTTCAGTGAAATGATCGGCGTTGACCTGCAGGGTAGAACCGGCGGTGCAGTCTCTCTCGCAGTGGGAATGGCTCACATCTTCAACAGTATTCCTTATATGGATGACGTGATGGCATACTGGTATAATTTCGCCATCATGTTTGAGGCGGTCTTCATCCTGACTGCTATTGATGCAGGCACAAGGGTCGGTAGATTTTTTTTACAGGAGATGCTTGGTACCGTTATTCCAAAGTTTAACGACAAGAACTGGGTTCCAGGCATTGTTGTCAGCAGTCTTATTTTCACTTTCTCCTGGGGTTATCTCGTTTATACGGGAAACGTAAGCAGTATTTGGCCGTTGTTCGGAATAAGTAACCAGCTACTGGCAGCGTGTGGCTTGATCGTTGCGAGCACGATGCTGATTCGGTTAAATCGCGGGCGGCTCGTGTTGTGTTCAACCATTCCAGGAGTTGTTATGGCGATCATTACTTTTTGGGCGGGCTTCGAACAGATTGTAACCATCTATCTGCCAAAGGAGCAGTACTTGCTTGCGTCTCTTGCCTTTCTGGCGATGATGCTCATGTCGGCTGTTTTTGTGAATGCATTCCGGAAATGGTATTATCTTCTGAATAGAAAACCAGCAAGTGTTGATCACTATGGTGAACCGGTCAGGGAGTTGGTTGAGAGATAATTTTTTTGGTGCATAGCCATGCCGTTGATTCAAACGGCTTGACGTTTCTTAAAAACAAATGCGGAAAGCTTCGTCAAAAGAACAATCATTGGCACTACAATCAATCCTTGCATCACACCTGTGAATTCAAAAATTAAATCATTTGGCATTTCGTATATAGGTGCAGGGAACATGGCTTGTAATATTTCATGGCTGGCTCCTCCGAAAAACAAAATATTTTTGAGAGCATGGTTATACAGTCCTTCGTATACACCAATCATTCCAACGGAAGCGACTAACGTTATAAACATAAAGAACCCCTTCAAAGCCCAACTGTATTTATTCTCTTTCTTTAACAAGAGCCATCTGAACAAGAGAGTCAACACTATCACCGGAATGCTTAGCATCAGAATGTGTAGTCGCCATGGAGTACCATATATGATTGCACCATAGATGTGGTGGATCGATGTCAGGCACATCAGCGAAACACTGTATTGTGCCATTTTTGAAACTTGAGTTTGTGTCATTTCGTTATCGATTAATGTGACGCAATGTTAACGTCCATCGAAATTGCCCTCAAGTAGTTACCAAATGGAAACCATGCACGCACATAAAGAACTAGCTGACTTTCAGAGATATTCTTTTTCAGAAAATCAAACTTACGACGCGACCATTTGCATAATGACAAGAATAAATGCGCTGATGAGCGGACGCTGGAAACCTATCATTCTTTATCTGATCAGGAATGATATCAACCGTTTTGGCCTCTTGCAAAAGAGCATGCCATTGATAAGCAAAAAGGTCCTGACAAATCAATTGCGAGAGCTTGAACGTGATAAACTGATCTCACGCGAAGTAATTGAAGCGAAACATCCACAGATAGTTGTTTACCATCTCACAGATCTGGGACGCTCTCTGCGCCTGTTAATTGATGAAATGGTGCAGTGGGGTGTTGAAAATTTAAGGGTTCATTCCCCGTTCATGAAGTGAAGAACAATAGTGAGAATCAGCACTGCGAGGAAGCCAAGCATTAGATACATGCCCACCGTCGTTTTAATTGTTGGCTGAAATTCTGAAAATGATATAACTCTTTCAAGGTTATTTACAAAGCCCTGGAGGATCATTCCCCGTTTGACTGAGCATAATCCTTAAACAACTATGAAAACAAGAAACTATGAGTTGGTTGCCTCTGAATTTACCTGGAGTCTCTCGAAAGACAAAAAGGTCCATCCATGGGGCTTCAATAACATGCTACCAGGCCCTACTTTAAAGGCTGACAAAGGCGACCGACTTCGTATCAAAGTGACTAATAATCTTAGCGAACAAACTGTTGTCCATTGGCACGGCATTCGACTCCCTGCTGCAATGGATGGCACAGATTCCGTGCAAAAACCAATTCAACCCGGCGAGACTTTCGAGTACGATTTCGTGGTACCGGATTCCGGGACCTTCTGGTATCACGCTCATCAAAACGAGACTGTTCAAATGGAAAGGGGTATGTATGGTTCTTTGATCGTTTCAGATCCAAGTGATCCTGTAGTAGATGCAGATAAAGTTTTTATGATTGACGATATGAAACTTGATTCGCAGAATGAGTTTCGTAAGGGAAATTTAATATCCCGTTGGGTTGAGCGGCACGATGGAAGGGAAGGAGAAACATTGTTGATTAATGGTGTTGAGAATTTTAAAACAACAATACATGCTGGTCAGACTGAACGGTGGCGGTTTATCAATTCTGCAAGTGCAAGATATTTCCGACTCTATCTCGGTGGCAAATCCTTTCGGGTTATTGCAACAGACGGTGGTTTAATAACTGCTCCTGTCGAATTGAACGAACTTATGCTGGTACCCGGGGAAAGAGTCGACATACTTGTTGGCCCTTTTGATGAAGGCGAACGTTTCCCCATTGAGTCGTTGCAATATAATCGGATGACAATGGTAAAATCCCGAAGGAGAACGTTTGGCGAAGTTGAAGTTGTCGAACCGAAAGAAACACTATTTGCAGTGCAGGAAGTATTGCGCGAAATCAAACCCTTGACACCGCAGAAAACTGAGCCTTCCCGCCGAATCAAATTTTCCGTCGGCGCAAGTCTTAAAAATGGGATTGATTTTCTTGTTAACGGAGAGACCCATGCGACAGACAAACCGGCAAAAGTTGGAGAGGTGCAGGTCTGGGAAGTTTCAAATACGAGCCTGATGGATCACCCTTTTCACTTGCACGGATTTTTCTTCCAGGTACTTGAAATAAACGGAATTGCGCCATCATTTATAAGTTGGAAAGACACTGTAAATCTTCCTCCACGAAGTAAAGTGAAGATTGCCTGGATGCCTGATGATCGGGTAGGTAGTTGGATGTATCATTGTCATATCATCGAACATCATGAAGCTGGTATGATGGGACATTTCGATGTTATAAAGTCGGACGAAAGAATTGCTGTTGAATCGGTTAAACAACATCATCATCACCACCACCATCATCATTAAATAATAGTCAATCCTACTTTGGCAAGTTCAAAAAAACAATAAGGATAGTAGGAAATAAGGTGAGGTATATGGTATAGGGTATAGGGACACGCAGCGACGTTAGTAGGATATTCAATCGAGTTTGACCTTGGGTGAATGATATCTGGATTCGTATTGGCCATTGGTTTATCCAAGCACTGCCACCTTATACTTTAGCGTTGGTAACAAATGATTGAAATGGTTGAAAAAGACGGCCGAGTGGGAAAACCACCAGAGACAAGACTTACTTTTTAATGAGAACACCTAAGTTATTAGCGCAGAAATTTGGAGCTTCCTATGAACATTGGGATGAGGAAAATTGCCATTTACCAATAAGGATACTGCAAGCCTGCCGTTCGGAGCGCATGGTTGGACCAAATATCATCGTGAGTATTGGATTCCCTGTATTCGTGAATGCGGATACAGCATTGCCTGATCAGTTGCTTCTTATTCCCTTCGATTGCGAAATGGCGTGAGGCTTTGTTCGATAATTCCTTCCGCTCGAAATGACCTGAACAGGTTTCTACTGTCAAGTGAAGAATTTAATTAGTAAATCCAAAGACTCCATTTTTAGTTGTATTTTTATTCTATTGAGATCTTCCGGAACCAAATGCGCCGAAGATGAAACAATGAGTTAAATAGAAATAAAAATTTAATATGAACTATACTGAAAATTTTGAAGGTATCAAGATCGATGTTCAGGCTGTGGATATTACCATTGAGAATAAACTACAGAAGGAGATCAGAGATGTGCTTGTCTCTCTGCGTAAACATGTTTCCGAGATAAACTTTGTTGATGTTTATTTCAAAGAGGAGAGCCAGCATTCCACTAATCCGCGAACACTTAGTATGAGACTTGGTATACCTGGAAAGGATGCTTTTGCTTCGGATAGTGGTGACAATTGGTTTGCGCTGATGAAGAATGTCCAGGAGAAACTGCGCAGGCAGTTGGAGAAGCGCTGACCCCCTATTCCTTATTTCCTATTCCCACCAGTACTGTCGTTCCTCCGGAAGAATGCGGGACTACATGGTGGCGCACATGCTATGAGTCGTTTATTCCCCAACTCCTTAGGGTAATTACTTCAATATTCCCCATCACGCTGCTTGAATGGGGTCACATTGAAACAAAAATCGAAGAATCAATCTGTATTTTCTGTGATGACACTGCGAGGGCTGCGGGGCACATTTTTTGACGCGTTATAACAACTTTCGATGTAAAACGCTAAAATATTATAACATGGTTGCAATGAATTATAGGGGTCCGTTTAGAGTTCGGGCTGATCGAGACCGACCCGATCCGGAAATACTGCATCCCGGCGATGCTATTGTTAAGGTCACGCGCTCGTGTATTTGTGGTTCGGATCTCCACCTGTATCACGGCCTCGTTCCCGATACGCGTGTAGGCATGACGTTCGGCCACGAGTTCACGGGAATAGTCGTAGAGATCGGTTCTGAAGTTCAAAACATTAAGGTCGGCGATCATGTGATGGTGCCTTTTAACATTGCATGTGGCAGTTGTCCGTTTTGCAAGCAAGAGTTGTATGGCAACTGCCATGAGTCCAACCCTGAGGCTACTGCTGTTGGAGGAATTTTCGGATATTCTCACACAGCTGGCGGTTACGACGGAGGGCAAGCTCAATACGTTCGAGTTCCTTACGCTGACATCGGACCCACAGTAATTCCACCCGACATGGACCTGGATGATGCTGTGCTGCTGACCGATGTTGTACCTACTGGCTATCAGGCTGCAGAAATGGGTGGGATCAAGAAAGGTGACACAGTGGTCGTGTTCGGTGCAGGTCCCATTGGCATCATGGCGGCAAAGTGTTCATGGTTGTTTGGAGCTGGTCGGGTAATTATCATCGATGAATTAGATTACAGGCTGGAATTCGCCAGAACCTATTCGCAATGCGAAGCTTACAATTTTAGAGAGATTGGTGACCCCGTGTTATTCCTGAAAAAAATGACAGATTTCTACGGCGCAGATGTGTGTATTGATGCAGTTGGGTGCGAAGCCTCCGGAAGCCTTATGCAAACCATCCTTGGACGAAAGCTCATGCTTCAGGCGGGTTCGGCAACGGCACTCCATTGGGCCATCAATTCTGTAAAGAAAGGTGGAATTGTTTCGATCGTTGGTGTATATGGACCCACTGGCAATCTAATACCCATTGGAAATGTCGTGAACAAAGGCATAACTATTCGCGCAAATCAGGCTTCAGTAAAACGGTTGTTGCCGAGATTAATTGAACATGTACAGGCCGGACGGCTAAATCCAAAGGAAATTATCACCCATCGTTTTCCTTTAGAAGAAATTTCGGATGCTTATCACATTTTTTCGAGAAAACTCGACAATTGTATCAAGCCAATACTAATACCCAATTAAAGCTTAAACTTATGGAAACCATAAAATCAGAACTTCCAAAAGCATCGAAGAAAACACCAAATGAGCACAGTCATATCAAAGGTTGGGGTATTGATGCGGATAAAGAGAATGAGCCGACCTATCCAATAAAAAAATATACTGGGGATGATCATCGGCGACTAAACTATACACGTCCCTTTCAGCAGACAACAAATGTCGAAATTCTTCATTCGAATGAGAGGCCGGGCGTAACAGCTGTCTATGGAACTTCAACACCCCCTTCTGGTCTGAGTGGAATGTTAAGGAGATTTGCGTTTCGTTTCAGCGAAGGTAATTGGGGACACTGGCTTTCATTAATTTTAGCGGATCGCGTCAATATGGTGGAGGGTATAGTGGACGATGTAAAGAAAGGCCACGTGCCAAATTTTATGGCTGAACGAGGATGGAAGGCCGAGTTTAAATATAACCGTGCGGGTGTGGTGAAAAATGCACTCATCGTAGCCGCTGTAACGGGTGGCATATTGGCCATCATCAATTACAAGAATCGACGCGGTAGGTGATCAGGATTATCCGTTTCGTAAGCTTCTTAAAGTTATGGAAGTAAAGCCGTCGGGAAATTTTGATTGCAAATTGAAAAGCGAGTCCATATGATTCTATAATATGGATTGAACACTTGTTGTTTCACGATTGAATTTTTGATACAGATTTGAAACGTCGATCAGCGTCGTATTTAATTGAAACGGGGGCTGAGGTAGCACCTGTATGACAGATTACTTTGCAGAAAATCACTTCTGTGAATCGATGGTGCTTTTACCTTTATTTCTTTCCTTTCGATCCGAGCTGAATTCAAATAGATAAACTAAGGACAGTCTTATTCCTTTGTTTCTGCCTTTCAAACTGTCCTGATAGTCCGCGGGAACGAGGAATTGTGAACTTTGTGGCGTACCCAATCGGGTATGACCTATTTCATATCTGAAATCGATCATTACTTTCTGGTTGCGCGCCGGTTCAAGTAGCAACCCTGCCCCTACACTCATTCCAAATTGCAGCCGTTTCGCATCTTTAATATAGAGAAGATCTGGTCTGTTGTGATCAGGTCTCGTTCCGAAGGCCATTTTGTACTTCAAATTAGAAAAGCCATTTTCGATAAGGTCGCCTGACTCGATTACCCCCTTCCCACCCAGCCAATAACTTGTATTTGGTCCTGCAGCGATGTACCATTTGAACTGCCGACTCTTTGTAAGATTTCCTTTGAAGTGCATCGAGAAAAGCACAGGAATATCAATGTGATGATAAACTGCCCTGTCTTTTAGATTGGGGTCTATTTTTCCCCTGGCAATTTTTCCTTTTTGGGAATAAATGTATTCCGTATTGAGAAAATATCTATCCTTCACCTTGAAGGCCACGACAGCTCCTGCGTGGAAACCAGCCGTTGGACGAACTGTAGCTACCGATTTATACTTGGGATCATCGACAGCAACCCAGGAAAGTTGTGGTCCGGCCTTCACTCCAAAGCGAATAATCTGCGCACATGCTGTCTGAATGCTGACAACAAGAAACACCAACGCAACGCACACCCTCAATACTATGTATTTCATCAGTCTGTTTGCTGCCAAATTTGTGACCATTTCAAATATGGGATAAAAGGTCCGGAAAAGTTCGGCGCTAAAGTCTGTCATAATGATTGAATTCTTACATAGAAAATATATCTCAACAGGAACATGAATTTATGTTCTCAGGAACAAGCTATTTGCTATAGTGAAGGAAATGAAGTTGGACTGTCCACTTTAATTCTAAAGCCCCTCGTAATGTTTTAATTTTTTTTCAGTGCGTGTAGCTAGGAGTTTGTTTTCGGTGGCTTTATGAGAAAAGGTTTACTTGTGTTCATGATGTTGGCGCTGTCGGTTTCTGTATTGGCGCAAGAATCCAATTGTAGCGATGGGATTGATAACGATGGAGACGGATTCATAGACTGTTTTGATAGCAATTGTGCGACTGACGTTGCTTGCAAAGACTTTTATGTTGGACGCGATAAATCCTGTCAAGTTCCTCCCTCAGGCACCGCTCAATTTGAAATGAAACTTGGTTCCAAGTCACCCAATGGAACTACCTGGACGTCGGGCACAATGGCGGTGGGTGATCTCGACAATGACGGTATTCCTGAAGTGGTAACCCTTCATCAGGACAATAAAAAGATTTACATTCTCGATGGCCGCGATCTGAGTATAAAAAATCCAACTGGTGGTACGATTAGCGGAACTGCTGAATATTTCGGTCACGCAATAGGTAATGTCAAAGGTGATAATTGTGGCGATATCTTCATCGCGGAAAAACAAGGAAGTACATTTTATATATCATCCTACGATTGTAAAGGAACATTGCAGTGGCGAGTACCAGCGTATGGCCAGCCTATAACAATGGGCCTCGCAGATTTCGATGAAGATGGAAAAGTAGAACTCTACTACCGGAATGAAATATTAGATGCTGAAACGGGCCTCCGTCTGGTCAAAGGCAGCGGGAATTGGACGACCATAGATGCCGGGCCGGTTGCTGTTGATATTTTAGACAATGCTGCATGTACAGATTGCGCAGGTTTAGAATTGGTCCTTGGCGGAAGAATTTATGGCGTAAACCTGGGAGCGCGAACAGCAGATGCAGGAACACTTTCGTTGGCCAAGAGCATCCCTGCGGGAGCAAGCTATTATCCCAAATTAACAACCTTCGGATGGGTAACTTCGCTTACGAGTGTCGCCGACTATAATCAGGATGGTTCTTTAGATGTATTGATGAGTGGCGCAACGGGATCGACAGGCGGCGCAACCACCGTTTTTTTCTGGGATGTTAAGAACTCCACGTATAAGAGGTATCAACCACCAAACAATTGGCAGCATGGAACCGGCCGAATAAATATCGCGGACATCGACGGTGATGGAAAGTTAAACGCCACCTTCGTTTCTGGTAATCGTCTTTACGCTCTTAAAGATGATTTTACAGCTTTGTGGCCCGCCGTATCAGTTAGTGAAGGTACCTCAGGTTATACCAGCACAACTGTTTTTGATTTTAATAATGATAAGGCAGTAGAAATAGTCTATCGTGATGAGGCATACCTCTATATTATTAATGGTAAGACGGGAAGCGTCTTTACTCAGGCAACGTGTCGCTCACGAACTGCAAATGATTATCCTATCGTTGCCGATGTTGATGGCGATGGATCCACGGAGATATGTGTGATCTGTGCCACCAACAATACGGATAACATCAATGATATTAACCGCGCTCCATATGGGCAGGTGCGAACGTACAAGTCAAATCTGGCTGCGTGGGTGCCCGCACGTAAAGTGTGGAATCAGCACGGTTATTTCAATGTGAATGTAAATGATGACCTGACGATACCACGAATTCAACAGAAGCACCATCTCGTGTTTTCAACAGGATCGTGTACAACCGGACCCAATCGTGCTCTGAATACTTTTTTAAATCAATCACCCTTTCTTGATACAAAAGGATGTCCCACTTATGCGTCACCTGATATCACCTATGATGCAAACTCTGTCAAAATCATCCCTCCAACTTGTCCGGATCAGAATTTTAAGATATCAATGGACATTAGAAATATTGGAGACCTGGGCGTTTCTGGGATTCTGCCCATTACCTTCTACCAGGGCAATCCTACGCAGGCGGGAGCAATTAAGCTCAATACAGTTAATGTCAACCTCACCAAATTTAATGTAAACGATGTTTTATCGCTTACAGATATGACAGTCCAGGGAACAGGAGCCGACTTTACATTATATGCTGTTCTGAACGACAATGGTTCAACCGTTCCGACGCCAATTAAATTGCCGAATTCCAATTTTACGGAATGTAACTACACAAATAATATTGTCTCCGCTGGCGTATCTCCGACTCCGTTTTCAATTCAAACTGCTCTTATTTCAAATGACTTTAAGTGCGGGAATAATACCGCACCCTCCAACGGTGCGGCTGAAGCTTATAGACTCGTCGGAACTAACAAGGTAACAGTAGGCTATACATTTTATTGGTTTGATGGTGCTACCCCCGGAGACACGTCACAGGCAGTATTTAAAGGTCCAGTAAGAACAGGGTTGGCTGCAGGAACGTATTCTGTGATCGCCTATCATAAAGGAATAAAATGCGGCTCAACATCTGCACAAGTTGTGGTCGGACAGGAGAACAGAAATATTACTGCTGTCATCACAGAAAACTCCCCTTTCACCAGCTGTAAACATCCCGATGGAAAACTGACAGTTTCTGTAAATGGAGGTGAGCCATTCGGAAACTTTACGTATGTATGGGTTGTCGGAAACGATTTTGGCAACAGCCCCCCGCTTTCGAAAAGTCATGTTATTACAAACGTATCTAACGTTACCTACTCTGTATTGGTAACGGAGAAAGCAACTGGTTGTCAAATTCTCGCATCTGCCAAAGTAACGGATAACACAATAAGGCCAATTGTAACTGCTACATCGACAGCAGCCAACTGTAATCCGGCCAATTCAGGTAGCGCCAGTGCAAAGGTTGGCAATGCCACTAATGGATACGATTTCCATTGGTATAATGGTAGCAGTGTAAAACCAACACCCGATTTTACCGGGAGCACTTATTCAGGTATTACCGCAGGAGATTACACGGTAGTCGCTACTTCGAAGTCTACGGGATGTAGTTCAGAACCGTTCGTAGTTACCGTCGCATCAAAACAAATTGTACCTGTCACGGCAACTGTAACATCGCATCAAACTTCGTGTACTACACCTAGTGGCGCCGCAGGTGCCCAGGTAGGAGGAGTCACGGCGGGTTATACATTCAAATGGTTCAAGGGAAATAATACCTTGCCCGCCAACCTTATTGCCAGTACTCCTACCATTGCGGGTGTTGCCGCAGGTGTTTACACCGTAGAAGCTACGAATACAAGCAACGGTTGTGTTGATACTGAGGTAGTCACTATCAATGACATGTATGCCAACCCAGTAATCACACTAGCGACTACGGTTAACAACACCAATTGTACGGGTGCTACTCCGAATGGATCGCTCTCCATAAATATAGATGGAGCTGCACCGGCGGCAGGCCAATTTAAAGTTGACTGGTTTGAAGGTAATGGAACGACCACAGTTCTTGGCACCACAGTAGGGAGCGTCACGGGTGTGAGCAACATAACGGCTCAAAACCTTCCGGCCGGAACCTACACGGTTCGAGTAACTGATCTTGTAACGCCAAGCAACGGATGTTCTACTACATCGACCTTTACGATCACCAATACCCCGGCCGTTGTGAGCATTGAAAGTGCTGACATTTCACTGACGCATCAATCGAACTGTAGTCCGGTGAATGGGTCAGCGATGGTAAACGAGATCACCGTGGACGGCGTAGGACCAGGCAACACGACGGGTTATACCTTCACGTGGTTACAGAGCAATGGGACGACAGTGATTCCAGGCTCGGGCAGTGGAGCTACCGTTGGCGTACCTCTTGCAGCTGGAAGTTACTTTGTACAGGCCACGAGCACAGCAACGAATTGTAAGTCTGTGATCACCAGCTTTACAATTAATGATACGCATGTGAACCCAGTTGTTACGGCGGCCTCGACGGTTAACAATATCAATTGTTCAGGCGTATTACCGAATGGATCGATTACGATAAATATCAATGGTGTAGCACCTGTAGCGGGACAATTCAACATTGAATGGTTCGAAGGCAATGAAACAACTACCACATTAGGGACGACGGTAGGCAGTGTTGGAGGAGCGAACAATGAAACGGCGCAGGCACTGTCAGCGGGCACTTACACGGTTCGGGTAACCGACCTTGTAACACCTAACACTGCATGTGCTACCACGAGCACCTTTACGATCACCAATGCACCGGTGAATATAACGATAGACAATCTGGACATTGTTCTTGGACACCAAACGAATTGTAGTCCGGCGAATGGGTCAGCTGCGATCAACGAGATTACGGTGAATGGTGTCGGAGCAGGGAATACGACGGGCTATACCTTCACATGGTATCAAAGCAACGGGACAACAGTAATCCCCGGGTCAGGTAATGGTGCTACGATTGCAGTTCCACTTGCAGCAGGCAATTACTTTGTTCAAGCAGCCAACACCACAACAAATTGTAAATCGGCAGCTACGCCTTTCACCATTAACGACACACATGTCAATCCAGCAATAACAGCTGCCACCACAGTTAACAACACCAATTGTACGGGTGCTACTCCGAATGGATTGATCACCATAAATATAGATGGGGCAGCGCCCGTTGCGGGTCAATTTAATGTTGAATGGTTTGAAGGTAATGGAACAACGACACCCCTTGGAACTAATGTAGGGAGCGTGACGGGAGTGAGCAACATAACAGCTCAAAACCTTCCGGCAGGAACCTATACGGTAAGAGTAACCGATCTTGTAACGCCAAGCAACGGATGTTCTACTACATCGACCTTTACGATCACCAATACCCCGGTCGTTGTCAGCGTTGAAAGTGCGGACATTTCACTAACGCATCAATCGAACTGCAGTCCTGTGAATGGGTCAGCTACGGTAAATGAGGTCACCGTGGACGGCGTAGGAGCAGGCAACACGACGGGTTATACCTTCACGTGGTTACAGAGCAATGGGACGACAGTGATTCCAGGCTCGGGCACTGGAGCTACCGTTGGTGTTCCTCTTGCAGCTGGAAGTTATTTTGTACAGGCCACGAGCACAGCCACGAATTGTAAGTCGGTGATCACCAGCTTTACAATTAATGATACGCATGTGAACCCTGTTGTTACAGCGGCATCGACGGTTAACAATACCAATTGTTCGGGTGTATCTCCGAATGGATCGATCACAATAAATATTAATGGTGTAGCACCTGTAGCGGGACAATTCAATATTGAATGGTTCGAAGGCAATGGAACAACTACCACATTAGGGACGACGGTAGGCAGTGTTG
>JAEZBX010000286.1 GCA_023412765.1 Bacteroidota bacterium | reverse complement strand
TCTTGGCTTATTTGCTTTAAACATACGGGCTATACCCTATACCTTTCAACTTACTCCCTTTGTCAATTTCACGAAAGTCGATTATTTACTTCTTGCCAATGATGAGGATTCCGGCAAGGATCAGTGCGGTACCAACAAGTTGTAGCAGGTGTATAGGCTCCTGCAGGAAAAAATAGGCTTGAACAATTGTAGAAACCGGGCCAATGCTTCCAATGATCGCGGCGTTTCCTGAGCCAACCCTGTTTATCCCAAATGCAATCAGGTATGAGGGGATGACGGTTCCAATTATAGCCATTAGGAAACTGTAGATGTACACGCCTTCTTCGAGATTGAAAAGGGAATTATCATTGCTGATAAGGAAGTGCACCACGACCGCTATTGCCGCGAAGCTCATCGCATAACTGTTGAATTTTGCAGCGCCCACCATCGGAATTAGCTTTCCACTGCCGACGATATACGCCGCATAGGTAACAGCGCAAATAAAAATATAGGCCGCTCCGATGTAGAACGTTCTCGATTGATTTTCAAAATTGGCTTCACCCCAGAATGCTACAAGCAGACCGAGATAGGTTATGGCAAGGGCGGCCCATTGCGACTTCTTTATTTTTGTTCGAAAGATTACTGCTGACATCAGGAGTACCAGGGTCGGGTAAATGAAAAGGATGAGGCGTTCTATACCCGCGGAGACATATTGTAACCCAACAAAATCCAGGAGGCTGCTGACATAATAACCAAGGCATCCAATAGCAGCAACTGCCCACCACTGCTTCGATGTGAATCGCACATTGGTAGCTTTCGACGACGACCACCATGCCGATGCCACAAAAAAAGGAAGAGAAAAAAGCATTCGCAACGCAAGCAGAGTTACTGCGTCGACACTCGTTTCACGGTATGCAAGTTTGACAAAAATAGCTTTGGTCGAAAAACAAATAGCACCGAGCAAGCAGATGATAACACCGGCAATGAAATATGCATAAGACTTGTTTTCTGCAGTAACGGAGGCGGTGCGAGACACTTATTTAGTTTTTGAACTTATTGTATAGAAATAAAAGGAGCGATAAGATAATGCTGATTATGATACTGGTGGCTAATGGAAAATAGAACTTAAAGTTTTCGCGTTCCACAGTTATATCACCTGGCAGTTTACCCAGAAACGGAATCTTGGGAAGATAGGTTATCAAAAGTCCCGCGACGATAAAGATTATTCCGATGATAATAAGAAATTTGCCCATAATCGTTCCATGAAGAAAGGAAAGCTGTATTTGATTCCAAACGTTATTGCCAATGACACGCAGCAAGCCGTTATTACTCCGCAGGTCTACCAGGTACTGCCAACCATAGCTCATTTTTTGGTAGAAGACCTGCGAACTGCGCGCAGATTTCTAAGCAGTCTGAAGATCTTCGATTCAATAGAATCTTTAAATTTTCAGATTCTTGATAAGGATACTAAAAGCGAGGAGTTGCCATCACTCTTTAGTCCAATCTTCCAGGGGTTAAATATCGGGATAATTTCTGAAGCTGGCTGCCCGGGCGTAGCCGATCCCGGCGCCGCAGCAGTTATGTTTGCGCATGCAAATCGTATGCAGGTGATACCATTGGTTGGCCCATCTTCGTTGCTTTTAGCTTTGATGGCTTCGGGTCTCAATGGGCAGAGGTTTACTTTCCACGGGTATCTGCCGATAGATGCGAAAGAAAGTTCAACCGTGATCCGCAACCTTGAAAAAGAATCCAGGCAGAAGAATCAAACCCAAATCTTTATCGAAACCCCATATAGAAACAACCACCTGAAGCGAATGCTTTTGAAGAACCTTCAGAAAGAAACGTTGCTTTCGATTGCGGTCGACTTGACAGGTGAAAAGGAGGATATCAGGACTTTACCCGTTCGGGAGTGGACAAATGTAGAAGTGGACCTGCCAAAGGTACCGGCTGTCTTCCTATTCTTAGCAACTTAAATTCAGCCTGGCGGAAGACATTTTGCTTTTAACTAAATCAATCTAAATTTGGCGTTCCATTTTTTAGCTTAACAACATAACACTTACAAATCCTTATGCCGTATCTATTTACCTCGGAGTCCGTCTCAGAAGGACATCCTGATAAAGTTGCAGACCAGATCTCGGATGCTCTAATCGATTATTTTTTGGCTTACGATCCGTCTTCGAAAGTTGCCTGTGAGACATTAGTTACGACCGGACAGGTTGTGTTAGCCGGTGAAGTAAAGTCCGACGCCTATCTGGACGTACAGGATATTGCCCGCGAGGTAATTCGGAGAATAGGATATACTAAAAGCGAATACATGTTCGAATCGGATTCATGCGGTATTCTATCGGCTATCCACGAGCAGTCACCGGATATTAACCAGGGCGTTGAACGACGGAAGAAGGAAGAACAGGGAGCAGGCGACCAGGGTATGATGTTCGGCTATGCAACCAATGAGACAGATAACTTTATGCCACTTCCGCTGGAGCTTGCGCATTTGCTATTACGCGAACTTTCGTTGCTTAGGAAAGAAGGTAAATTGATGAATTACCTGAGGCCTGATGCCAAATCACAGGTCACCATTGAATACAGCGACGACAACAAGCCACAACGAGTCGATACGATTGTAATCTCCACGCAGCACGATGATTTTGCAAAGGATGCTGCCATGTTAAGCAAGATTAAGGAAGATGTTATCAATATTGTTATTCCAAGGATCAAAAAGAAGTTGCCAAAAAGAGTACAAAAGCTTTTCGGTGCTGATATTAAATACCACGTTAACCCTACTGGAAAATTTGTGATTGGCGGACCTCACGGCGATACGGGCTTAACGGGTCGTAAAATTATCGTTGATACTTATGGAGGAAAAGGTGCCCATGGTGGTGGTGCTTTTTCTGGCAAGGATCCTTCGAAGGTTGATAGATCGGCAGCTTATGCAACGCGGCACATTGCAAAGAATCTTGTGGCTGCAGGAGTATGCGATGAAGTACTTGTACAGGTAGCTTACGCAATTGGTGTAGCCCAACCGGTAGGACTTTATGTGAACACTTATGGCACTTCTAAAGTATCGCAGAACGACGGTGAAATAGCACGTCGCATTGCCAAAATATTTGATATGCGACCTTATTTTATCGAACAAAGGTTCAATCTCAGAACTCCTATTTATTCCGAGACGGCTGCATATGGTCATATGGGACGCGAGTCAAAAGTAGTTGAGAAGATTTTCAACAAAGGGAAAAAGAATGAAAAGAAATTGAAAGTGGAGCTTTTCCCATGGGAGAAACTTGACTATGTAGATCAGGTGAAGAAAGCTTTCAAGCTTGCCTGACAAAAAATATGATCGAACAAAAAAAAGCGTGGAGGACCCACGCTTTTTTATATGAATTGATGCGTATGCAATAGCCCTTCTGAGATCAGCTGGTTCGCACTTTTTTTGCCTTCGTCTTAAATTTTTTGAGTTGGGTTCTAAGAGCATCAGCGGCGAGGTCGGTAGCTTCCTCGAATGACTTTGCTTTCTCAACTGCAAAAAGCTGGTCGCCGGGTACGCGCAATTTTATTTCAACCGTCTTGTTTTCTATTCCTTCATTATTCAGACGCAAAAAAACCTCACCATCCACTGTCCGGTCGTAAAATGTTTCAAGTTTATCCAGTTTCTTTTGGATAAAGGAGATTAGTTTACTGTCTGCATCAAAGTGAATGGAATGCACTTGTACCTTCATAGTCGTAAAAATTTAAGTTTAATAATAAAAATCCTTCCGCGGAGCGTAATCTGGTAGCTATTTATTCATGCAGTGTGTTTACGTACGACATTAGAAAAGGCATTATGCTTTTGGATGCGCCTGATCAAAAACTTTCTTCAGCTTCTCCATTGAGTTATGCGTGTAGACTTGCGTTGCAGCCAGGCTGCTGTGACCCAGGAGATCCTTTACCGCATTTATCTCAGCACCGTTGTTAAGCAGATGTGTGGCGTATGTATGTCTCAAGACGTGGGGGCTTTGTTTTTCTGAGCCGGTTTCTTTCAGGTTCGCTTTGATAATCCGATAAACGAGCATTGGGTAACAGGGTTCGCCTTTGTCTGTCACGAATAGGTAACCATGATCCTTTGCGGCAATCTCTCTGTTCCTGATTTTTAAGTATTCTTGAATTAGAGGTATTAGACTCTTATTGAAGGGGACTACTCTTTCTTTGTTTCGTTTTCCCAACACGCGAATTGTGCATTCACGCGTATTGACAAATGAATCCTTCAGACCAATGAGTTCGGAAAGACGAATTCCAGTGGCGTAGAATAATTCAATGATAAGTTTTTCTCTAACGCTACTAAATGTGCTATCGGAGTCTGTGTCGTTCAGAAGCTTCAGCATTTCGTTTTCTTTAATAAAATCAGGGAGCTGCTTTTTGGTCTTCAGACTTTTGATCTTAACCATTGGATCGTTCGAGATCAATTCCCCACGTCGCAGGAACTTGTAGAACGAGCGCAGACAGGCGATTTTTCGGTTTACCGATAATGAATCTAAGCCCGATTCAACGAGGCTGACAATCCATGAGCGAACCATGCCATAGTTTGCCGTGGCTGGATCTTGTTCCGAAAAGGTGTCTAAGATATGCTGATTGAATTGCTGCAGATCGGTCTTATAGGCAGCAACGGTATGGCGACTTAATCGTTTCTCGTATTGAAGATATTTCAGGAAAGAATCAACCATGCTACACACCAAACCCGAGCGGTCTATTAGTAGCAATGTAAAAAAATAATCCCCTCAAAGAAAGTCCTGGAGGGGATATGTGTATAAGATGTGGATAACTTAAAAAAGCATCCAAATGTTGCTAATTTTCAGGAATTGCTCTCTTTCAGCTTCTGCTGCTCGCGGTAGGCGGCTCGTATAATTTGGCTTCTGCGGGTAACTGACGGCTTTTCGAAGGCAGTGCGCGCACGCAATTCTTTTAGAACACCTGTTTTTTCAAATTTCTTTTTAAAGCGTTTAAGCGCTTTATCAATCGACTCGTTTTCCTTTACGTTTACAATTAACATACTTGGTATTTAATGGGGTGCAAATATAGCATGATAAGGCCTATCATTCAAATTTTATCGTAAAATAGATCGGGAGATGACCAATTTCTGAATTTCCGACGTCCCTTCTCCGATGGTACATAGTTTCGCATCCCGATAGTACTTCTCAGCTGGAAAGTCCTTTGTATATCCATATCCACCAAAAATTTGGACGCCTTCTGTAGCTACTTCCACAGCAACTTCAGATGCATATAGTTTTGCCATGGCTGATTCTTTCTTCACTTCAAGACCTTTGTTTTTTAGGTCACCAGCTCTGTAGGTCAATAATGTTGCAGCCTCTATTTTGGTGGCCATGTCGGCAAGTTTAAAAGCAATGCCCTGAAATTTTGAAATTGGCTGGTTAAACTGATGGCGCTCCTTCGAGTATTGCAACGCTGCCTCATAGGCACCCTTGGCGATTCCAAGGCTAAGCGATGCAATTGAAATGCGGCCGCCTTCGAGTACCTTCATTGCCTGTACAAACCCTTCCCCGATGTTGCCCAGCATTTGTGATTTGGGAATGCGACAATCATTAAATATTAGCTCGGCTGTTTCCGATGCCCGCATGCCGAGTTTGTTTTCCTTTTTGCCCGAGGTAAAGCCCGGCGTGCCCTTTTCTACAATGAATGCCGACATGCCTTTTGAGTCGCCCAGCTCGCCGGTTCTGGCAATAACGACTGCGACATGCCCCGACTTGCCGTGGGTAATAAAATTTTTTGTTCCATTTAGAATGTAATAGTCGCCATCGCGGATTGCCGTTGAGCGCATGTTCGCAGAGTCGGATCCGGTGTTTGGCTCTGTCAGTCCCCAGGCACCTATCCATTCGCCGGTGGCTAGTTTCGGCAGGTACTGATATTTTTGATCCTCACTTCCGAAAAGTAAAATATGGTTAGTACAGAGAGAGTTGTGGGCAGCCATGGATAGTCCGATAGATCCATCGATCTTAGAGATTTCAACAAGCGCTGTGATGTATTCAAGGTATCCGAAACCGGCTCCATTGTATTTTTCAGGAACAAGGATACCCATAAGGCCGAGGTCGCCCATCTTTTTGAAGAGATCAACAGGAAAAGTTTGTGCTTCGTCCCAGACCATCATATTCGGTCTGATTTCTTTCGCGCCAAAATCCTTTATCGTTTGCGCAATCATTTGTTGGTTATCGGTTTCGACGAAACTTATCATTTAGTATGTTTTAGACTCAAAATTAACCCGTCTTCATCAGACGAACAAACGAATGTTAGGGATGATGAAAATCTTTACCAGAGACATTTTTGATCACCTCAGCGAATCCAATAAAAGCTCTAATTTGCCCACCGAAAAAATTTAAACCATGAAAATATCTGTTATTGGTACCGGTTATGTGGGGCTTGTTACCGGAACTTGCTTTGCGGAAACTGGAAATACCGTTACTTGCGTTGACATTGATAAAGAGAAAATCAAAAAACTTCAACAAGGAGTAATTACCATTTATGAGCCGGGTCTCGAGCAATTGTTTGAACGGAATATCAAACAGCACAGATTAACCTTTACAACCAATCTTGAAGAAGGGATTAAGGATGCTCAGATCATTTTTCTAGCGTTGCCTACGCCTCCGGGCGAAGATGGATCAGCGGATCTCAAATATATTCTTAAAGTTGCCGATGACCTGGGTCCATTGCTTAAGGACTACACGGTTTTGGTGGACAAGAGTACGGTGCCCGTGGGTACTACTGAAAAGGTGAAGGCCAAGATTGCGGCGCGTGCTAAAGTCGACTTTGATGTTGTTTCAAATCCAGAGTTCTTAAGGGAAGGTGTGGCGGTGGAAGATTTTATGAAGCCAGACCGCGTTGTAATTGGAACGAACTCCCCCCGTGCGCGGAAAGTGATGGAAGCATTGTATGCACCTTTCGTTCGCCAGGGTAACCCGATTATTTTTATGGACGACAAATCGGCGGAGCTTACCAAATATGCAGCAAATTCATTCCTGGCTACGAAAATTACTTTCATGAATGAAATTGCTAACCTTTGTGAGCTACTCGGTGCAGATGTAGATTCAGTTCGAAAAGGAGTTGGTACTGACAGCCGCATAGGGAAAAGGTTTCTTTTTCCAGGGATTGGCTATGGAGGAAGCTGTTTTCCGAAGGATGTCCAGGCGCTGGCCAAATCCTCAGCAGACGCAAAATATGATTTCAGAATCCTTAAAGCCGTGATGGATGTCAACAGCAGCCAAAAAACGAAGCTGATTCCGCGCATTAAGGATTATTTTAAAGGGAACTTGAAAGGGAAGACAATAGCAATTTGGGGCTTAGCCTTTAAGCCGCATACCGACGACATTAGGGAGGCGCCCGCTCTTTATAACATCGAGGCTCTTTTGAAGGACGGTGCAAAGCTGAAAGTTCACGATCCGGAAGGAATGGAAAATGTTAAAAGAACGATCGGCGACAAAGTAGAGTATTGTGAAACACCGTATGACGCAGCACAGGATGCAGATGCTATCTTTATCGCTACTGAATGGCCGGAATTCCGTACACCGGACTTCGAGCGTCTCTCAAAAATTCTAAAGAACAAATTGATATTTGATGGACGTAATCTCTATGATCTAAATACTATGAAAGAAATGGGATATACTTATTACAGTGTTGGAAGGGAGGTTATCAATGGCTAAGAAGCGTGTACTCATTACCGGCGGTGCGGGCTTTCTCGGCTCTCACCTTTGCGACCGGTTTTTAGCCGAAGGCTTCCATGTTATCGCAATGGATAACCTCATAACCGGCGACCTGAGAAACATCGAGCACTTATTTAAAGATGCGAATTTTGAATTCTATCACCAGGATGTTTCTACATACGTTCACATTCCCGGGGAACTGCATTACATTCTACATTTCGCTTCGCCGGCAAGCCCGATCGATTACCTTAAGATCCCAATTCAGACTTTGAAAGTAAGTTCGTTGGGTACGCACAATTTGTTGGGTCTCGCTCGTGCGAAAAAATCCAGGATACTTGTTGCATCTACTTCGGAAGTGTACGGTGATCCTCTTGTGCATCCTCAGGTCGAGGAATACTACGGAAACGTAAATCCGATCGGACCCCGTGGCGTTTATGATGAGGCAAAGCGGTTTCAGGAAGCTATTACAATGGCTTACCACACTTACCATAAACTTGAAACACGTATAATCCGAATATTTAACACGTATGGTCCGCGAATGAGGCTCAACGACGGACGCGTACTGCCAGCGTTTATTGGCCAGGCATTGCGCGGCGAGGATCTCACTGTTTTTGGCGATGGAACACAAACCCGTTCCTTTTGTTATGTTGACGATGAAATTGAAGGGATCTTTAGATTGTTAATGTCAGACTATCACTTGCCAATGAACATTGGCAATCCAAATGAAATTACAATCGGCGAATTCGCGGAGGAAATTGTGAAACTTACAGGTACAACGCAGAAGGTAGTGTACAAACCACTTCCTCAGGATGATCCCAAGCAACGTCAACCTAATATTGAGAAGGCAAAAAAGATTTTGGGATGGGAACCAAAGGTTTCTCGTTCGGAGGGACTAAAAATTACTTACGAATATTTTAAGTCTCTGCCGAAAGAAGTTCTCTATCAACGTGATCATAAAAATTTCGACAAGTATATACGATAAACCGATTTAATGTCAGGAAGAAAAATTCTTATTACCGGTGGAGCGGGATTTATAGGATCACATGTGGTCCGACTCTTCGTCAATAAATATCCGGCGTACAAAATCGTCAACTATGATAAGCTGACGTACGCCGGCAATCTGGAAAATCTTCGGGATATTGAGGACAAAAAAAATTATACATTCGAAAAAGGTGACATACTCGACCTTGAGTTCCTGTATGATACATTCAAGAAGCATGAAATCGACTCGGTGATTCACCTGGCAGCAGAATCGCATGTAGACCGATCGTTACATAATCCGAATGAGTTCGCATCGACGAATATCATTGGAACGCTCAACTTGCTGCGTGTAGCCCAAACGTCATGGCATGAAAACTATGGAGGTAAGATGTTTTATCACATCTCCACCGACGAAGTATATGGCACAGCGAAGCATGGTGAATATTTTACGGAAGAAACTCCGATCGATCCGCGTTCACCCTATTCAGCTTCGAAGGCCAGCAGCGACCATTTTGTAACCGCCTTTAATAATAGCTTTGGCTTGCCTGCCATCATTAGCCGGTGCTCAAATAACTATGGGCCCTATCACTTTCCTGAGAAATTAATACCGTTGGCTATCAATAATATTCTTAATAATAAACCAGTTCCAGTATATGGTAAGGGTGAAAATATCCGGGATTGGCTATTTGTGGAAGATCACGCCAAAGCGATAGATACAATTTTTCACAAGGGTAAGGCCGGTGAGATTTATAACATCGGTGGTAACAACGAATGGAAGAATATTGACCTGATTAATTTCCTTTGTCATCTTATGGATGAAAAGCTTGGGCGTGACGATGGAACGTCAGCGAAACTGATCACGTACGTGAAGGACCGCGCTGGCCACGACCTCCGATATGCGATTGATCCTTCCAAACTGATCGGAGAAACCGGTTGGAGACCAGAGGTAACATTTGAAGTAGGATTGGCAAAAACCATCGACTGGTTCCTGGCAAACCAGGAATGGTTGAAGAACGTAACATCGGGTGCCTACCTTCAATACTATGCCTCCATGTATCACGACCGGTAATTAACTGAAATCATTAGAGTATGAAAGGTATTATTCTCGCGGGTGGCTCGGGAACCCGTCTTTATCCATTGACCCTAGCTGTGAGTAAACAGCTAATGCCTCTGTATGATAAACCAATGATATATTATCCGCTGTCGGTGCTGATGATGGCGGGGATTAGGGAAATACTGATCATTTCTACACCCCACGATATGCCGATGTTTCAAAAGCTTTTGGGCAGCGGTGAAGCCCTGGGCTGCAAATTTGAATATGCGATTCAGCCCAATCCGGAAGGGTTAGCCCAGGCATTTATAATTGGAGAAAAGTTTATAGGTAAAGAAAAGGTCGCTCTGATCCTGGGCGATAATATTTTCCACGGATCAGGTTTGCAAAAAATTCTCACCAATATTGATCCAGATGGAGGTGTTGTGTTTGCCTACCACGTTATGGATCCCGAACGATATGGAGTAGTGGAGTTTGATGATAACAACAATGTGCTGTCAATCGAGGAAAAACCGCTGAAACCAAAATCGAACTATGCAGTCCCCGGACTGTATTTCTATGACAACGACGTCATTTCAATAGCCAAAAACCTAAAGCCTAGCGCCCGCGGAGAGCTTGAGATTACATCCGTAAACATCGAATATCTAAAGCGCGGAAAGCTAAAGGTGGCCCTGATGAGCAGGGGTATTGCATGGCTGGATACCGGAACCTTCGATTCTCTTCTGGATGCAGCTAATTTTGTACAGGTAATTGAGCATCGTCAGGGATTGAAAATAGGGTGCATTGAAGAAGTAGCATTCAGGAAAGGATTTATTACCAAAGAGGAACTTCTGGCCTTGGCAAAACCGTTAGAAAAGAGCGGATATGGCATTTATTTGAAGAATTTGCCAAAGTATATCTAATTCAGCAGCCAGATCCTCCTCGCAGCCAGGTCCATAGTTAGGGCATTTTTGTACTATTTTTCACACCTTTTTGAGGAAAAGTAAAAAAGATATACTTTTGCGAAAGTTTCTGAATATTTCTTTGCAGGGGGCGGCAAGTCCCCTTTTTGTTTATAGAAACTTTAAATGGAGATTGCTGACGAAATAAGGAATATAGTTGCGGGAAAATTAACGGACTCAAACCAGTTTCTCGTTGATGTAATTGTCAAAGGACACAAAGGACCGCAAAAAGTTTTGGTTGTGATCGATAGTGACAAAGGGGTTACGATCGATGAATGCGCAGACCTGAGCCGTGAACTTTCCAAAGCTTTTGATGATACTCAGCTTTTTACCAACAGTTATATGTTGGAAGTTTCAACCCCTGGGCTGGATCAACCATTAAGATTAAATCGTCAGTATCATAAAAATGTTGGTCGCGGGGTCAGGGTTGTAAAGAAAGATCAACAGATAATTGAAGGGAAATTGATTGAAGTTACAGATACTTTAATCAAAGTCGAGCAGGAAATTCCGGTAGGGAAAATAAAGGAAAAAGTGATGTTAGGGATACCGTTTTCGGAGATCGACAAAACATTTGTGCTAATAAGTTTCAAATAGAATATAACAATGGATGCACATGAATTAATCCAGTCATTTGCTGAATTCGCAAAGCAGAAGAATATCGACAGGCCGACGATGATCCGGATTCTTGAAGATGTTTTTCGCAACATGATTAAAAAGAAATTTGGATCGGATGAGAAATTCGACATCATCGTCAACTCCGACAAAGGCGATTTGGAGATCTATCGTTTCCGCGAGATTGTTGATGACGACTCAGAAGACATCTGGGATTTTGACAAAATAAGTTTGTCGGAAGCGCATAAGATCGAACCTGACTTTGAAGTTGGAGAAGAGGTGTCGGAGCAAATTTTTATTGACGACTTTGGCCGCAGGGCAGTAACCACAGCGCGCCAAACGTTGATTCAAAAGGTAAAAGATCTGGAGAAGGATATTCTTTTTCAGAAATACAAGGACATCGTTGGAGAAATCATCTCTGGTGAAGTGTACCAGGTATTGAGCCGTGAGGTTTTATTAACTGATGCTGAGGGCAACGAGGTATCCATTCCAAGGAACGAGCAGATTCCAAAAGACAGATACCGCAAGGGTGAAAACGTCCGGGCTATCGTGCACAAAGTTGAAATGGTGAACGGTAATCCAAAGATAATTTTGTCGCGTACGTCACCTGTTTTCCTTGAAAGACTTTTTGAACAGGAGGTACCTGAAGTTTATGATGGATTGATCACTATAAAGAAAGTAGTGCGTGAACCAGGCGAGCGGGCAAAGGTGGCAGTAGAATCTTACGACGACAGGATTGATCCAGTAGGAGCTTGCGTAGGTATGAAGGGATCTCGCATCCATGCGATCGTGAGAGAATTGCAGAACGAAAACATCGACGTAATCAATTACACGGAAAATCTTGAGCTATACATTCAGCGCGCATTGAGCCCCGCGAAAATAGGCTCCATCAAAATTGACAAGGATAATGGTCGTGTATCAGTCTATTTGAAACCAGACCAGGTTTCTCTTGCTATTGGAAAAGGCGGTCTGAATATTAAGTTGGCAAGCCGGCTCGTTGGATATGAAATTGATGTGTTCCGTGAACTAGCGGAAGGTCAAACAGAAGAGGATGTCGATTTGAGTGAATTTTCTGATGAGATCGAGGGTTGGGTAATAGATGAGTTGAATCGAATTGGTCTTGATACCGCGAAAAGCGTACTGGCATTGTCAAAGGATGAATTGGTGCGGCGGACGGATCTCGAAGAGGAGACTATCGAAGGTGTGATTGGAATTTTGAAAAAGGAATTTGAATAGAACTAATTTCCCGAAAGTTGCCGATTCCCGTGAATAACGCGTGATATTTGCATTAGGGGCGAATTCGGTTTTATTGTTTTTAAAAAACAGGCATATTTGAGTATGGCGGAAGAAAAATTGATCAGGTTAAGTCAGGCAGCGAGGAAGCTCAATGTGGGCCATAATACCATTTTAGACTTTTTGATGAAGAAAGGTTTTGAAGTGGATAATAACCCCAATGCTAAGCTTACGCCTGAACAGATCGCTCTTCTGTCGAAAGAGTTTGCCTCGTCAGCAACTGAAAAGCTGGAAGCCTCTGGCCTTTCTATCGGCGTGAAACACGTGGATACGCACATCGATACGGAAAAAGAAGCAGCGAAAAAGAGGGTTGATGACGAAGAAACGAGCATCATGATCAAAAATCTTGGCTCAAAGGATCTAAAGGCCAAGGAAGAAGCAAAACTTGAGAAGGTTGAGCGCGAAAAACCCAAGCTTGAAGGCATAAAAGTATTGGGCAAAATAGAACTTGAGAAGAAACCAACTGCCAAAGAAGAGCCGGAAGTTGCTGCTGAAAAGAAGTCGGTAACTCCCGCTGCAGAGGTTTCAAAGAAGGAAGAAGTTGCAAAGGAGGAACGTGTAGAAACTCCTATCAAAGAAGTTCCTGAAAAACAGCCGGAACAGGAGTTAATAAAAGCACGTGCTGACAAGCTTCAGGGGCTGAAGGTTGTTGACAGGATTCAGCTTCCCGTTGAAAAAGAAAAGAAGAAAGATGCACCGGTTGCTTCTTCGGATGCGCAGAAGGATAATAAGGCAAAAAGGCCTCGTAAACGGATTACATCATTTGAGAATCAGCAAGGGCAGCAAACGCAGGCTCCAGGTAAGGGTCCAAGACCACAGCAGCAACCTCAGCGCAGAATGGCGCAGCCTCCAAGGGTACAAAAGGCAGAACCTACGGAAAAGGAAATCCAGGATCAGATTCGTGCAACACTGGCAAAACTAAGCGGTGGAAATAAGAAAGGTACTGGAGCAAAATATCGCCGCGAAAAAAGGCAGGCGAATGTTGACGCCCAGGAGCAGCAGCTTATTCACGATCAGGAAGCCTCCAAGACATTAAAAGTTACCGAATTCATTTCAGCGAACGATCTCGCATCGATGATGAATGTTTCTGTGAATGATGTAATCTCTACATGCTTAAGCCTGGGAATGTTTGTTTCGATCAATCAGCGACTTGACGCAGAAGCGATTACCGTTATTGCCGACGAGTTCGGATATGGTGTACAGTTTACTTCTGCCGAAGAAGAACTGGACATGGAAGAAGAAACAGACGACGACGAAGAGTTGCTGCCACGTGCTCCAATCGTAACCATCATGGGTCACGTCGATCATGGTAAGACTTCCCTTTTGGATTATATAAGAAATACTAAAGTGACTGCATCAGAGGCTGGTGGAATTACCCAGCACGTTGGTGCTTACGACGTAACGACAAAAAGCGGTCACAAGATTGCATTCCTTGACACACCTGGTCACGAGGCGTTTACAGCTATGCGTGCCCGCGGTGCAAAGCTGACGGATATTGCCATAATTGTAGTTGCTGCAGACGATGATGTGATGCCACAAACCAAGGAGGCTATTAATCATGCCCAGGTAGCAGGTGTTCCTTTAGTAATTGCAATCAACAAGATTGATAAGCCGGGCGCTAATCCTGAAAAGGTTCGCGAGTCCCTGTCCAAAATAAATATTCTAGTGGAGGAATGGGGTGGTAAGTATCAGAGCCAGGAGATTTCAGCAAAAACAGGTCAGGGCATAGATAATCTGCTTGAGAAAGTTCTGCTCGAAGCAGAATTACTCAATCTTCGGGCTAATCCCAACCGTAATGCTACGGGTTCGGTGATCGAGGCGTCGCTTGACAAAGGTCGCGGATATGTTTCTACCATAATGGTTCAAACCGGTACCCTGCGCGTTGGTGATATTCTCCTTGCCGGCGCAAACTATGGCCGCGTAAAGGCAATGTTCGATGATACTGGTAAAAGAATTACTGAAGCAGGGCCGTCTACCCCGGTCGTTGTATTAGGACTTGATGGTGCACCGCAAGCCGGTGAAAAAGTGATGGTACTTGAAACGGATCGCGAAGCCCGTGAAATCGCTACCAAGAGAGGACAGATTTTGCGCGAGCAGAGCATACGTACCAAGAAACACATCACGCTGGATGAAATCGGAAGACGTTTGGCAATCGGTAACTTCAAACAGCTTAACGTTATTGTTAAGGGTGATGTGGATGGTTCTGTGGAAGCGCTCACTGATTCACTTTTGAAACTATCAACTGAAGAAATTCAGGTAGCTATCATACACAAAGGTGTCGGACAAATTTCGGAATCTGATGTGTTGCTTGCATCTGCATCTGACGCGATCATTCTTGGCTTCCAGGTTCGTCCTTCCGGACCAGCAAGGCGAGTGGCCGAGAATGAGGAAATTGAAATACGTCTGTATTCAATTATTTACGATGCTATCAATGATGTGAAGGCCGCGATGGAAGGCATGTTGGCACCTGAAACGGAAGAAGTAATCGTTGGTAACGCTGAGGTACGCGAAGTTTTCAAAATATCAAAGATTGGTACTATCGCAGGTTGCATGGTAACCGATGGCTCGATAAAACGCTCCAATCCAATCCGACTCATCCGCGATGGTATAGTGATTTATGCCGGCAAATTGGGTTCGCTGAAGCGCCACAAAGATGACGCAAGTGAAGTCAAGACAGGCTTTGACTGCGGTATTGGAATTGATGGCTTCAACGACATTAAAGTTGGTGATGTAATCGAAAGTTACGAGCAACGCGAAGTGAAGCGTACACTCTAGGAGACCGCAGTGTTCCTATCCTTTAAAAAGCACCTTGCACTTTGAATACCCATGCATACTGGCACGGAAGGGTGCCAGGTGCAAATGCGGGGATACCTATAAAATACAGATGTCTGGTCTGTGATAGGTGGTGCTTCATCCCAACAGGCAATTTTGAGCAAAAAAAAAGCCCCACCAAAATGGCGGGGCCGTCTCGTGCAAGCGGAGACTCTTAGCTACCAAAGTCTACGGTCGGTGCTTGCTCAGCGCCCTCCGCAGCTTCGAAATATCCTTTACGTTCGAATCCTGAGATCTTTGCGACAATAACGCCAGGAAAGGATCTTACAGCGGAATTATAAACGTTCACGACATCGTTGAAACGCTTCCGTTCCACAGCGATCCGGTTTTCTGTACCTTCCAGTTGCGACTGCAGATCGAGAAAATTTTGATTAGCCTTCAGGTCTGGATATCTCTCCACCACGACCAGCAACCGCGATAGTGCAGACGTAACACCTGATTGTGCCTGCTGGAATTGTTGCAAGCTCTCGGGTGTCAAGTTGGTCGGATCGATTTTTACAGCGGTCGCATTAGATCGGGCTTCTATCACCCTGGTCAGGGTTTCCTGCTCAAATTCAGCATACCCTTTCACGGTGTTTACCAGGTTTGGAATTAAGTCCGTCCGTCGTTGGTACTGGCTTTCGACGGTTCCCCACTGGCTGTTGACAGCCTCTTCTTTATTAACCAAACCATTATAAGAACTGAAAATCCAAAGCACCAGTATAACAAGTGCTCCTATTCCGATCCATTTTCCCATAGTAGAGTTTTTTTTAGATTTGTTCGGTTTTGTATTAGAATAATAAACAACCGTAAGCTTCTATCTGTAATGCAATATACTCGTTTTTAGAAAAGTAATTGCTAAACGCCCTCCATCATGCGTTCCGCGCTGTCGGCTATCCTTAGTTGTTCAACAAAGCCATCGAGATCACCGTTCATTATTGCAGGCAGATTGTGTTGAGTGTACCCAATGCGGTGGTCTGTGACACGGCTCTGGGGATAGTTGTAGGTTCTAATTTTTTCAGAGCGATCTCCAGTCCGGACAATAGACTTGCGAGTTGCTCCAATTTCACTTTGCTGCTTCTCCAACTCCATTTCATAGAGTTTTGTCTTTAGCATTTGCAGCGCGCGTTCGCGGTTTGCATGTTGTGATCGCTCAATCTGGCAGGTAATGACGATGCCAGTGGGCTTATGGGTAAGCTGAACTTTGGTCTCGACCTTGTTAACATTTTGTCCGCCAGCTCCGCTTGATCTCGCTGTTTGATATTCCAGGTCCGCTGGATTGATCTCGATGGCAACATCCTCCACTTCAGGCATAACAACAACGGACGCCGCCGAAGTATGTACGCGGCCCATTTGTTCGGTCTCAGGTACCCGTTGCACACGATGTACACCTGATTCGAACTTCAATAGACCGTAAGCTCCATCGCCGCTAACGCTGCAAATTACTTCTTTGTACCCGCCTGCCGTGCCTTCGGTGACGTCTAATACGGCCATTTTCAAGCCGCGACGTTCGCAAAAGCGCTGATACATCCGCCAAAGGTCGCCTGCAAAAATTGCGGCTTCGTCACCGCCTGTTCCAGCCCTGATCTCAAGCATCACATTTTTGTCATCGTTCGGATCTTTGGGAATTAAGAGTTCCTTTAGTTCAGACTCGAACTTTTCAATCTTCGGTTCGAGCTCGTCAATTTCCATTTTTGCCATCTCGCGCAGCTCTTCATCCTTCTCCTTCTGAAGTACTTCTTTGGCCTGTTGCAGATGGTTTTGAGCATCGTTGAATTGATTGAATTTCGTTACAATCTTTTCCAGGTCCTTGTATTCCTTGTTGAGCTGCGAATATTTCTTGATATCCCGAACGGTTTCGGACTGCATCAATAACTGACCAACCTCCTCGAATCGCAGCTTTAGTTCTACCAGTTTTTCAATCATAAATAAAAATGACCGACAAAGTTAATAAAAAGAATCACGATCATATCTGACGGAATATTAGGAAGCCTTGGAATTCTAGGTTAGGGAGAAGAACTTTGGCCTATGAATAGGATTGCATTGTTGTTCGTATTAGTTCTTTTCGGTTGTGGCGGCTCACTGTCGGACGAACAGCGCAAGAAACTTCGCGAAGGACTAGACGAACAGAAGATCGTAAGGTTGAGCGATTCAGAAATTGTGACATCTTCTTTGGAGTTAGGACGGTCTATTTTTCAGGCAATTGAGTCGCGCGGCTTTTCACCAGATGCAATTGATTCGGTTGAACACAGACATCACGTAAAAATTAGGTTCACTACTCCCGAGGCAGGAAATGCATTGGCGGTGGAAAAGCAGCTTATCGAAGCGTATATCGTAGGCGCTGAAACGGGATCTGTTGACGACAATATTCAGAAAATCGGCGTGACAGGCCATGAACAGTATGACTCCCTTATGTATACCAAACCGCAGGTAAAGTCACTGCCTGATGGTGCAGTTAAGGTGGAGGGCATCTGGAGCATCTATCTCGCGAAAAAAGATATGGTTCGTTCTCTCAGCGCTGAATGAATCGTAGCGAATTATTTTGGATATCGCCAGCAAGAAGTAAGGTGGTCGTTAACAAGACCGCAGGCTTGCATGTGGGCATAAATAACTGTGCTTCCCACGAATTTAAATCCGCGTTTGATCAAGTCTTTGCTGAGCGCGTCCGATTCTTTTGATGTCGGGGGTACGTCACTGTTATTCTTCCATTTATTTACTATGGTCTTATTGTTCACAAACGACCAGATATAATTATCGAAGCTTCCAAATTCCTTTTGTACCTCGATAAACCTTTTTGCATTATTGACAGTCGCATTTACTTTGAGTCGATTCCTAATGATGCCTGGATCCTGAAGAATTTTTTCCACCTTCTCAGGTTTGAAGCGGCTAACTTTTTGCACGTCGAAATTTGCAAATGCTTTACGGTAACCAGCGCGTTTTTTTAACACGGTCGCCCAACTCAATCCAGCTTGTGCTCCTTCAAGGACGAGAAACTCAAAATGGATTCGATCATCGTGAACCGGAACTCCCCATTCTTTGTCGTGGTATTCGATGTACTCATCGAACTTTAGGCACCATGGACATCTGATCTTTTCCTTTGCAGACATATCGAGCAGTGATTGGTTGATTATAAATCTAGCGGGATCAAACGTAACTACAAATAGTCAGTAGGCTTACTATTGATGATCAGCAAGATTTTTCAACGCGCTTTAAAGTTTCACCAACCAAGATCCCAATATTTGTTTCTGTACAATTCATTTTTAATTTCTTCTCATAAAAGTAAAACGTCTTGAAGAAAAGGGTTTGTAAAAATGTGAGATAGGCATGCTATCAAATTTTTCAATACTTTCACTGCATGTTTCACCCTTAACACAATTAAAAAAATGGCTAAAGAATTTAAAGCAAATGTTGGTGGCAAAGTTTCTAGGAAAGAAGCTATGGAATGGATTGAAAGATATGATAAAGAGATGCGGAAGGACAAGGAAAAGGATACCCGGTCGGTTTTTTTTGGACGGGAAATTCTTCTTCGAATATTGAGTGAAGAAGGCAGCGCGGGAATCACATTCTTTTTTGCGTTGAAGTATAACGAATCAGTTAAGAAGGAAACTGTTCAACTAGTAATGGTTCCTACACGGGAGGATGGAACATATATTTGGTCGGAGGACAATACAAAAGACGGAGTAGGTGGCGCTGTAGCTTTTGATTGGGGTTTCCCGTGCCCCCCATATTGTTAATTAATCACATCACTTCGTGATAAGATGACGCTCGAGCAATTTGTTCTGACTGCGGAACTCCAAACTGTTCTATTGGGGATATTGGCGTTTTTGAGTTTAATCAACTACCGATCAAGGAGCTCGGTTGTACGGCAAATGGGATTTATTTTTGTTGCCGGTGTGGTGGCAAACATTTGTTCTTACTCATTAACACGAACAGAATCATTTCGCCAGTATTCAAATTTGCCGGGTATCTTATACTTCGTAATCATTAATGGGCTGCTATCTTATCTCTACTTGGTTCTTCTTTTCAAGAAACGACGACTATGGGCTAATCTATTCACCGGGGCAAGCATTGTCATTGCCTTCCTTAATTTCTATCTAATTCAAAAAACATCCGTGAACTCTAACCTATTTGTAATCCATGCTAGCATATTAATCAGCTTCTCGTTGTCGTACTTCTACGTTTTGATGCGCGATCTGCCGTCATTGCATGTTCATCAAATGCCGATGTTCTGGTTTAACTCAGCATTTCTTGTTTTAGGCGCCGGTACTTTCGTGTTATATGCATTTACGTCTTACCTGATTCATGTGT
>JAEZBX010000254.1 GCA_023412765.1 Bacteroidota bacterium | reverse complement strand
TGAATATTATCATTTTTTTGATTGATTGAAATCATATTATCTGGGAGGGATAGTAGTTTTCTTTGATCATTTCAACGACGGTAATTTGATGATGTCTTATAAGTTTTTCTGTTTGAACGGAAGTATTATAGGTGTGAGGCGGATTAAGTGTAAGTCTCGAGGCTGCGCGTCCACCAACTTATTAAATGAGTATGCTTAATGGTGTAATAAACTTTTCCCTCCGTCATAAACTACTCGTGGGTTTATTCATTGTTGTGCTGATTGGCTGGGGAATTTATTCTGCTACAAAACTGCCGATCGATGCTGTGCCTGATATTACGAATAATCAGGTATTAGTCTTGACAACCGCACCTTCCCAGGCCGCGCTGGACATTGAGAGACTTGTAACATTTCCAGTCGAACAGACTATGGCCAGCATTCCAGGAATCCAGGAAATTCGTTCCTTCTCCCGGTTTGGCCTCTCAGTTGTGACAATCGTGTTTTCCGATGCAATCGACGTGTATTGGGCACGGCAGCAAGTCAGTGAATGTTTGATTGAAGCTAAATAACAAATTCCTGCTGGTGTAGGAACCCCTGAAATTGCTCCCGTAACGACCGGACTAGGCGAAATCTATCAATACATTCTTAAGGTAGAGCCCGGCTATGAACAACAGTATTCGATTCTTGAACTAAGAACAATCCAGGACTGGATTGTACGCCGACAGCTATTGGGAACAGAAGGTGTCGCGGACGTCAGCAGTTTTGGTGGTTCTTTGAAGCAATATGAGATTTCGCTGAATCCGGAGAAGTTACGAAGCCTTAATCTTTCTATAAGTGAGGTCTTTCACGCGCTTGAATCCAATAATCAAAATACAGGCGGAGCCTATATAGAAAAAAATAACAGTGCTTATTTCATTCGAAGCGAAGGTCTCATTGAATCTATCGATGATATCAATAACATTGTTGTCCGAAATCTTCAAAATGGTTTGCCATTACTCATTAAGGATGTTGCAACTATTAAGTTAGGCCATGCAATCCGCTATGGTGCCATGACAGAAAATGGAAAAGGTGAGGCAGTGGGCGCTGTAGTAATGATGCTAAAAGGCGCAAATTCATCCCAAGTGATTTCAAATGTTAAGCAAAGAATAGAACAGATAAAAACAACACTGCCGGAAGGCGTTACGATAGACCCTTTTCTTGATCGCACAAAGTTAGTCAACAACGCGATCGCTACTGTTACGAAGAATCTCGCAGAGGGCGCATTAATCGTTATTTTTGTTTTGGTTTTACTATTGGGAAATCTACGAGCAGGACTTGTAGTTGCTTCTGTCATCCCGTTAGCCATGTTGTTTGCCATTAGTATGATGAACTTGTTTGGGGTTTCCGGCAATCTCATGAGTCTTGGCGCAATCGACTTTGGGTTGATCGTTGATGGAGCAGTCATCATAGTAGAGGCAACGCTCTTTCATATCGCTTCATCCGCATTTAAGAGTAAGCTTACCCAACAGCAGATGGATGACGAAGTTAAAGCGTCAGCTGAAAAAATGATGAGTGCAGCCGCATTTGGACAAATTATCATTTTGATTGTATATCTGCCAATCCTATCCCTCATCGGCATCGAGGGTAAGATGTTTAGACCGATGGCGCAAACGGTAATTTTTGCAATACTGGGAGCTTTTATTTTATCCCTTACATACGTGCCTGTCGCCTCTGCGCTTTTTCTGAGCAAAAAACCGACGCATAAGAAGAATATTTCAGACAAAATAATCGATAAGTTACATAACGCTTACGAGCCTTTCATTCGTTGGTCGTTAAACAAAAAGGCAGTCATCTTGTCCAGCGCAGTCGTGCTATTTGTAGTCAGCCTAGTTGCCTTTTCACGTATGGGCGGCGAATTTTTGCCTGAGCTTGACGAAGGCGATTTTGCAGTAGATACTCGGATCCTCACAGGGAGCAGCTTGAGTGCGACGATCGATGCGACGTTGAAAGCGGAGAGAGTGTTATTAAAGAATTTTCCTGAAGTCGAGAAAGTCATTGGAAAGATCGGGTCGGGAGAAATTCCTACCGATCCCATGCCGATTGAAGCTGCGGATATGATGGTGATTATGAAAAAGAAATCAGAGTGGGTCAGCGCGCAGTCCAAAGATGAACTAATTGAAGAAATGAAAAAAGTGCTGCACCAACAAGTTCCGGGAGTATGGTTTGGGTTTCAACACCCAATTCAAATGCGTTTTAACGAGTTAATGACAGGTGCCCGCCAGGATGTAGTCGTCAAAGTGTATGGAGAGGACCTCGACGAACTAACACGATATGCTGCCAGTATTGGCAGGATCGTTACATCAATAGATGGTACAGAAAGTTTATTTATCGAAAACATAACGGGTCTTCCACAGATCATTATTCGAATACGAAGAGATCAGCTTGCCAAATACGGTTTGACGGTGGCGCAGGTCAACGAAACAATCAACACGGCGTTGGCAGGACAGAGTGCTGGATTGCTTTTCGAAGGCGAGCGGCGTTTCGATATCACTGTCAGACTTGATATTCAGAATCGGCAGTCCATCGATGATGTGCGCAGCATATATCTCACAACCAATAATGGACAGCAAATCCCATTGGCTCAGGTTGCCGACGTAACGATGGAGGTTGGACCGAATCAAATTCAGCGCGATGATGCTAAACGACGGATCGTTATTGGATTTAATACCGTTGGCCGAGACGTGGAAAGTATCGTGAATGAACTTCAACAAAAAATTCAAACAGATATTAATTTTAGTCCCGGCTACTACGTTACGTTCGGAGGAACTTTTAAGAATTTAAAAGAAGCACGTGATCGCTTAACAATTGCCGTGCCCCTTGCACTACTTTTGATTTTTGTTCTTCTTTATTTCACCTTCGGATCAGTAAAACAAGGCTTACTTATTTTTACCGCAATTCCATTGTCCGCCATTGGAGGAATATGGGCACTTTGGTTTCGTTCTATGCCTTTCAGTATTTCGGCAGGTATCGGTTTTATTGCCCTTTTCGGTGTTGCTGTTCTCAATGGCATTGTATTGATCGCGGAATTTAACCGACTGCGGAAAGCGGGGCTGACTGACTTACGACAAATCATTGTAAAAGGAACATCAACGAGGTTGCGTCCCGTCATTATGACTGCCACCGTTGCCTCGCTGGGATTTTTGCCTATGGCGCTTTCGCATGGAAGCGGAGCTGAAGTGCAAAAGCCGCTTGCAACGGTTGTCATTGGCGGCCTGATTAGTGCAACATTGTTGACTCTGGTTGTGCTACCGGTGCTATACTTTGTAACAGAGAGCGTCATTCAAAGATTTGGACGGAAACGTCTTAAACACCTTGGATAGCTAGCTATCAGAATTTTTATGTCATAAATCAGAACCAATGAGACATTTACTATTCGCGGCAGTATTCCTTTCTTTGTTAACACGACATTCGTTTGCCCAGGAACGGCAAGTAACTTTGAGTGAGGCAGTAGCGCTGGCATTAGAACGAAATCCAACTGTGCAGGAAGCAACGCTTCGAATAGAACAGCAGTCGGCATTAAAAAGAAGTGCTCTGGATATTCCCAAAACAGATGTTTCACTGTTGTATGGTCAATACAATAGCATGGAAAAAAATGATAATAATATTACCATCAGTCAGACGATTCCTTTTCCGACCGTCTTTGCCAGACAACAGAGCTTGAACAACATGCTTGTACATCAGTCGGAATTGAAAGCGCAGTTGACCGTGAACGATGTTACATATCAAGTAAAAGGGATCGTAAACAAACTTCAATACTTAAAGGCTCGGCAAGAAATGTTACACTCGCAAGACTCGATACTTGACGATTTGGCGAGGGTGGCCGATGTTCAGTATAGGACCGGTGAAGGTACTTTATTGGGAAAAACCATTGCTGAAACGCAACAAGTAGAGATGAAGAATCAACTTTTCAGAAACCAAGCTGATATACGTTCAACGAAAAATAGCCTTCAGCTCTTGATACATTCGCCAGACGTAACTGATGTAATGGGAGACCTTGAACAACTCGCTGAATATTTAGATACCGATACGGTCGATGTGATGAACCATCCTGCTTCACGACTTGCTAAACAAAGCGTCAGGATTGCAGCTCAGCAAAAGAAGGTGGAGAGTGCGCGCGTGTTTCCAGAATTCCAATTCGGTTATTTCACTCAAACTCTTATTGGTTTTCAAAACGTCGATGGTCAGGAAATTTATTATGGATCTGATAAGAGATTTCATGGCTTTCAATTCGGGCTCAGTTTTCCATTGTTATTTGCGGCCCCCAGCGCCAGGATAAGAGCTGCCGGCGTTGCAGTCCAAATCGCCTCAAAGCAAGAAGCTGCGGTAAACCTTTTGATCGAACAACAATATGCTCAAGCATCCCAGGAATTAAATAAAAACAAAAATAGCGTCGAATATCTAAGAGCTTCAGCGTTGGTTACTGCCAATATGATTTCGGAGCAGACAAAGAAATCATTCGAAAGCGGTGAATTGGATTACGCCACACTCTTATCAAATTTGCGACAAGCATTATCCGTTCGCGAACAATATTTGTTGGCATTGTATCAGTACAACAACAGTATCATTGAGCTTCAATACCTTAACGGTAACAAATAATGAGACCGATTATCTTCACATTAATTGCCTCGTTCGTTTTTGGGTCTTGTATGCAAAACACGAGAGACAACTCAAAAGAAATTGCAGAGCCCGTCACTACAGATCTCATTACGTTGACACCTGAACAATACGAAGGAGCTCAAATATTGATTGGAAAGGTAGAGCGAAAACCGATATCTACGATATTGCGTGTGAATGGAGTCTTGGATGTCCCTCCGCAAAATCTTTTGACGATTTCCACCTACATGGGCGGCGTTGTTAAATCCACACAACTTTTGCAGGGAATGAAAGTGAAAAAAGGTGACTTGCTGGTCACCCTTGAAAATGCAGAGTACATTCAGCTACAGCAGGACTACCTTGATCAAAAAAGCAAGCTTGAATTTTTGGAGACTGAATACAATCGCCAGCTTGCATTGGCAAAAGAGAATGTAAATGCACAAAAGACCTTGCAGCAGTCAAAGTCTCAATTTTACAGTGCCCAGGCGATCGTAAAAGGCCTCGAGAAAAAATTGGGAATGCTAAATATTTCATCAAAAACGCTGAGTTCTGACAATATCCAGTCGACGCTAAATATATATTCTCCTTTGAATGCTTATGTGACTGTGGTTAATGTCAACGTTGGACAGTACGTCGGTACTGGCGAACCAATTTTTAAACTTGTGAACCTGGAACACCTGCATGCAGAGTTACATGTTTTCGAGCGTGACATCCAAACGGTCAGTATTGGACAACGGGTCGAATTTCAGACTGCAAATGAAAATAAGAAACGCACGGCTACCGTCCATTTAATTGGAAAAGAGATTAACCCGGACAGAACAGTTCGTGTACATTGTCATCTGGATAAGGAAGATGAATCCCTATTACCAGGAATGTACATCTCAGCAACCGTTGAAACAGGAATGCAGGAAACCGATGTTTTGCCTGTCAGCGCCGTGGTAAGTTTTGAAGGTGAAGATTACGTGTTCTCGCAGAACAATAACTATCAATTCAAGCTAATACCAATTAAAGCTGGTCAAAGTACAAGTGAATATGTTGCTATAACCTTCCCTGAGGGATTCGATAGAGAATTTCCCATTGTGATCCAGGGCGCATTCAATCTATTGGGAATGTTAAAAAACACTCAAGATGAATGAGTTCCAGGACATCGACAGCATTAACGGTTCCCGCAGCTGCGGTTGTTTTTTAAATGAAGATAAAGCAACAGTGAAGTATGACATATGTAGAGCTGAAGACTGACAATTCTCATGGGAATCGGAAACATCGTGGCGTAGTTTAGTTCACAAAACAATCGGTTAGACCTTCAGAAAAGGTAATTTATAGGTCTTCTAACGCGCAGCCTTTTCTGGCTTAAACCTCAAAAAATTCTAATGCCATGAAAAATGATCTGGAAATTCAAAAAAATGTAATTGACGAGATCCAATGGGATCCCCAATTATCGAATATCGCTTCACGGATTGAGGTAACTGTAACGAACGAAGTAGTTAAGCTATCTGGCAACGTATCACATTATGCACAAAAGATTGCGGCTGAACAGGCTGCAAAACGAGTAAGAGATGTGAAGGTTGTTGTTATGGATATCGAAGTGGGAGAAAAATTTCCGCCAAAAGAAATAACTGATTCGCAGATTGGAGAAGCAGTACGGACTGCGCTTGGTTGGCATAGTGCAGTCAACGAAGACCTGATTAATATAAAGGTTGAAAATGGTTTCGTCTACCTGGAGGGAACTGTGGATTGGGATTATGAAAGAAAGGCTGCTGAAAATTCGGTGGAAAAACTACAGGGTGTAAAGGGAGTAATCAACGATGTGAAAATTAAGGACACGAAGGTTGAGCCATCGGAGATTAAAAAGAAGATAAAGAGTGCTTTTCACCGTCATGCCTCACTTCATGCATGGAAAGTCAATGTATCAGCCATAGATGGTACTGTGATACTGAGTGGAGCTGTACGTTCGTGGACCGAACGAAGGGATGCTGAAGACGTTGTCTGGTCCATGCCCGGCGTCACAAACGTTGAGAACAACCTGGAGATTCAAGAAATTTACGTAGGCGACTGATCTCGATCTGCAATGAGCCATGAATCAGAATGATGAAATCCTATTATTACTCAAACAATTGAAGCAAAAGCTTCAGCTTGTTCGGAAATCAACAAAGAAGGTCTTTGTTGGATTTGATGGTTTCGTTGATCAGATCATGAAAGCAGTTCGCCAGAAAAGCCTTTATGAAATTCTCTATTTCAATACGATCGAAGAATTTGCATCCAGAATCAGAGAAGCATCAGGAAAAAGCGGACAAATTGAGCTTGTGAAAGAAAAAACAAAGCTTGGAGGAAATGCTCCAATACTTGCTAACACGCTGGGACGACT
>JAEZBX010000215.1 GCA_023412765.1 Bacteroidota bacterium | reverse complement strand
ATGGGCATAAAATTTTATTCCCCATCTTATCAGCTTTGAACTCAGACGAGGCCGAACATAAAAAGGACTTTCAGAATCAAACATCCATCTTATGCCTTTGGAAATCATACCGGGGGCGGCCAGTGGAATGATATGGCTCGGGACAATCATACCTGCATTTCCCACAGAGCAGTTGTCGTTCATATCGCCCTTATCAAAAATTGTAACGCGATGCCCGGATCTTTTTAGATAGTACGCCGTGCAAAGTCCGATAATTCCTCCTCCGATTATTGCAACATTTTTCATCTCACGATAACCGGATCAGGATGTTAAGGAAATTGGTAGTCATTAGAATTTATTAGCTTATATCACCTGAAATCCATGCGCATATGGATCATCGTCATCAATAATGATTGTGTTGTATCCTGTAATAGCAGCCCATCCCTCAATACTTGGAACAATTGCCGGGATTCCATTCACTTCTGCAACGTCCTCAACCCTTCCCTTGAATTTTGAACCGATGATACTCTCGTGAATGAATGCCTCTCCCTTTTGGAGCTTACCCTTAGCATACCATTGCGCCATCCGAGCTGAAGTACCAGTGCCGCACGGTGAACGATCAATTGCTTTGTCGCCATAAAACACAGCATTTCGTGCAGTCGATGTTGGATCAATAACTTTTCCGCTCCACAGGATATGACTACATCCGTTGATGGTTGAATCCTCCGGATGAACGAACTTGTAACGGTCATTGATATTCTTTCTGAGTTCCCGACTCCAACCAATAAGCTGTTCGGCTCGGAAATTTTCAAGACCCTTAAAATTCTTTTGAACATCAACGATCGCATAAAAATTTCCACCATAAGAAACGTCTACTTTCAGTTCGCCCAGGTCTGGACACATTGCATCCAAACCTTCCGCGGCCAAGAACGATTTTATATTTCGCAACCTTACCGACTTTACCTTCTTTCCTTTCTGTTTATACTCCACACGGATTAGTCCGGCAGGTACTTCAATATTTAACAAACCTTCTTTTTTTGGAACAACCAGGCCTTCTTCGATCATTATGGTTACTGTCCCGATGGTGCCGTGACCGCACATTGGAAGGCAGCCACTAGTTTCTATAAATAGTACGGCGACGTCGTTGGAAGGATCGGAAGGAGGATACAGGATACTCCCACTCATCATATCATGTCCGCGGGGTTCAAACATCAGACCCTTTCGAATCCAATCAAACTCACGCAAAAAATGTTGACGCTTTTCACTCATATTCTTTCCAACCAATGTTGGACCGCCACCTGCCACTAGCCGTACCGGGTTACCACAGGTGTGGGCATCAATACAAAAGAATGTCTTCCTCACAGCGACAAGTTGTTTTGATGAACTGCTTTATTGAGCAACTGTAGATTGTTTCGTCTGAATATTTTTCGAAAGTTGAGGCCGACTCTTGATAGCACTTCGAATGACGTTGAGTACCTGAGTCCGTTCATCTCCCGCAAGCGGAAGTCTAGGTGGCCTCACATTCTCTGTTCCCAGGCCAACTTCGGCTTCCGCCAGCTTAATGTACTGTACCAGCTTACTAAATGTATCAAGTTCAAGAAGTGGCATAAACCACCGATTAATTTCAACTGCTTCTTTGATCCGACCTTCCAACACAAGATTGTAGATTGCAACGGTCTCCCTGGGGAACGCGCAAACCAATCCCGCAACCCAGCCACTTGCACCCATCAGCAAGCTGTCCAATGCTAACGTATCGACGCCCGTCATTACGCTGAACCTGTCGCCAAACCTATTGATCATCCTGGTTACATTCACAATGTCGCGTGTCGATTCTTTTACAGCGTCGATGTTCTTGCAGGCAGATAACTCCTCGAACATATCAAGCGTCACTTCGACCTTGTAGTCGATCGGATTATTATAAATCATTATTTGCAGGTCTGTCGCATCCGCCACTGACTTAAAATATGTTACAGTCTCGCGATGGTCGGACTTGTATCGCATCGGAGGTAGCAGCATTAGTCCGCTTACACCTTTCTCTGATGCTGACTCAGCAATGCGTACGGCATCGCGCGTTGCACCTTCAGCAATGTTTAGAACAACGGGGATTCTACCCGACACTTTTTCAATAGCAAAACTCAAAAGTTCATCCTTCTCACTTTGCGAAAGAACGCTCGCCTCACCCAGGGTTCCGCCGATAATGATTCCGTTAACACCCGCGTCAAGTTGGGTGCTTAGATTCTGTCCGAACGAGTCGAGATCTAACCTATCATCCGCGGTGAATTTTGTTGTCAGCGCAGGAAAAATTCCTTTCCATGTAATCATGATATTTCAATTAAGACTTGTACCAAATTATCAATCTATTGTTAAATTTTCGAACTGCAGCCATTATATCTTTGCTGTCAGTTTAGTAAGAAATTTATTCATCGCAAATATTAATGCTGCCGCCACCAAGACAATGACGGCTGTCTTCATAAACAAGCTTACCATAACTCCAGGATTAACTGAGATCCGTTCAGCATCCATTTGTCCAGCGACTAATCCGGCCAGCAGATTCCCCAACGCCAGTGACATAAACCAAACTCCCATTAACTGCGCGGCAAATTGTTTCGGGGCAAGTTTTTTCACTGCGCTTAGGCCCACGGGATAGAGGCAAATTTCGCCAAATGTTTGCAGCACATATGTAAATATCAACCAGGTCGGCAATGCTTTCTCCCCATTAACCACCACCATTGCTGCGCCACACATTAATAAATAACTTGATGCAATAAAGACCAGTGCCGCTGCCATTTTGATGGGCGTTGACGGATTTAAATTTCGTTTCGAAAGTGTGACCCAAAGCCACGCGAAGAACGGCGTAAATATCAGCACAGCGACAGCGGGTACCGATTGCAACCAGGAAGCCGGCATTTCAAAATCGCCCAAAGTCATGTCCGTATATCGAAGGGCAAATAGGTTCAACGATGAGCCAGCTTGCTCGTATCCCATATAAAAAACAACAGACGCAAGAAAGAAAGCTGCAATAGCTATGACACCATTCCTTTCATTGCGTTCGAGCTTTGTGAAGAACAATAGAAAACTAAAGTAAACTAAAGTACAGGCAGCAATCAGATACGCCGACACACTGGCAATCACCGCGGGGTCGGCCGCTACGATTCCTGAAGCCAGGAGGATGATTACTAACGCGATGCCTACTGCGGCTATTAAAAGGATCAGTCTATTTTTCTTCTGAGTCTCAGGGTTTCGTGTCGGTACTTCACCGGCCCTGCCAAGGCGATGTTCGGACAACTTAAATTGGATAACACCTAAAACCATTCCAACACCCGCTATTGCGAAGCCATAGTGCCAATCGATCTTTTCACCAAAGTAACCCGTAATAAAAGGAGCCAGAAAGGCGCCAATGTTTATTCCCATAAAAAAAATAGAATAGCCAGAATCCCTTCTCGCATTTTCATCCCGTTGATATAATTCACCTACGAGGCTACTTATATTTGGTTTTAGCATTCCAGTACCGATCACTATAAATAAAAGACCTAGAAAAAAACTTTCCGTAAAAGTGAAAAGGAGCAAAAAGTGACCAAGCGAAATGATGCATCCTCCGTAGAATACACTTTTTCTAAGGCCCAGTATATTGTCAGCGATCCAGCCACCGGGCAACGCTAAAAGATAAACCATCATTGTGTACATGCCGTAAATCGCGCCACTTGTCTTTTCATCGAGCCCCAATCCACCATCTGCAACAGCAGTGACCATATACAAAAGCAGCAAAGCGCGCATGCCATAGTAGCTAAACCGCTCCCACATTTCGGTGAAAAATAAGGTGGATAAGCCAGACGGATGCCCAAAGAATTTTTTTTCCACGCTAGATATTTCCAGTAATTATTAATCCAAGCTTAGCAAGGTACTTATCGCAAGTGTCGTTGATACAATATTTTTGTTGAATTCAGTCATTCAATCCCCTCATCAACTCGTTGGATTATTATCACAACGTCTACCCTATCTGAAACCGGCTTCGGTACAACCGTTAAAAGAGCGCCGTATGTATTATGAGTTTGAAAACGTAAAATCCGGCAACCGAATAATTTTGCCCCCTTCCTTCGCGGACTGATGGGCCAGAATTCCAACGCACGTAATATTAGCCGATTGCTTAGCGTTAGGATAGGGTTGCTTTTTTTCCAATAGCGCACTAAGAAATTCATGGATAAGGTGTGGGTGAGAACCACCGTGTCCAGCGCCCTGAATGAAAGATAGGTGTTGGTGTTCATCGGCATCGTAAACGCCCTTCGTAGTAAAACGCTGTATGCTTGCCGGCAACAGGTGTGCAAAATCCGGACATTCAACTTCCTCGGGAATCTCAGGCTCAGGCTTCTTTGCCGTGTGGACAACTAGTGGTCTACCTTCGATCAATGGCCATTCTACTGATTTCTTGGAACCATATACTTCAAAGCTTTCCCGGTATTGACGCGCAACATCGAACAGCGATCGATAGACGTGAGCACTTAGATCAGAATCTTTCAACTTAATATGGGTGGTTTCCACAGCATAGGGAGAATTGTAGTGGTGATGCAGTTCTTCCCTAATCGTGCCGGATCCAAAACAGGATACATATTCCGCATCCTTTCTTTGGAGCCCTAGCGCAGGACCAACACAATGTGTTGCATAAAACATTGGCGGAAGACCAGGCCAGTAATTCGGCCAGCCATCCATATCCTGTTGATGACTGGCTTTGATAAACTGGACTTTCCCTAGTTCACCCTTTTCGTAAAGTTCTTTCATGAAAAGAAATTCTCTGGCGTATACAACCGTCTCCATCATCATGTAGGTAAGGTTGTTTGACGTCGAAAGTTTCACGATCTCCTCACATTCCTCCACGGTTGTCGCCATTGGCACCGTGCACGCAACATGTTTCCCTGCCTTCAATGCTTTTATCGATTGGATACCATGATCCGGTATAGGTGTATTGATGTGAACGGCGTGTATATCAGGATCTTTCAATAGTTCATCATAATCGATAAACCGCTTCTCGATACCAAACGCATTACCAATCTCATCAAGTTTAGATTTTGTCCGTTGACAAATAGCCACCAGGTTGGCATTGGGATGGTTCTTGTAAATAGGAATGAACTCGGCACCAAAGCCAAGACCTATAATGGCAATATTGATTTTCTTGTTCGACATAATGTTAATCCTTTAGAAGTTTTTTCAAAAAAGTAAATCCTTCAGACGCAAAATCATCCTGGTTTGGAGCTAGATTTTTCCATATACATACTGCACCTGCAAGTTCTTTAATTTCCGGTGTAAAACTTTCGATCGACACTACACCGTTATAGCCAATCTTTTCCAAACCGTTTCTCAACGAAGTCCAATTCGTTTGCCCCGTACCAGGAATACCCCGATAGTTTTCTGATACCTGTACGTGAATCAATTTGTCTCCTGCAGTAACAATTGCGTTTTCAATACTACGCTCTTCAATACTCATATGAAAACCATCCAGCAGGATTTTGGCTGCAGAGTGGTTCACATCATGAATCAACCGCACAACATCGTCGCACGTATTGATAAGGTCCGACTCAAACCTGTTCAAGGGCTCAAGGGCAATTTCCAATCCGGCGGCACTTGCTAACTCACAAACTTTTCGAACATTGGTAACTGCCCGTTCCCATTCCACCTTTCGCTGCTCCGGGGGAACCATTCTCGCCTTTCCTACTGCAGAGTACATTGGGCCCGCTAGAAATTTTGCGTTCCATTTGTTACACAGGTCAAAACATTGACGGAGGTATTGAAAACAAGTCTCATGCACAGAAGGATCTTCATGAGTCAGATCTCTGGTCGGACCAAAGGCTCCACAAACAACAGGAAATAGCTCGTGATCCATCAACGCGCGGGCTACGACAGAACCGTCGATTTTCTCAGGATACTCTACCGGAATTTCCACGGCATCATATCCCAAAGACTTAATCTTTGAAAAAAGGGATATGCTATCCGTTGTAAATGGAGACGTCCATAACCATGTGCTTACTCCGAGTTTTATATTCAATGCCACCGACGTTTATTTTTTTACTGTGCCTTGATCAAGGTTCCGATTATTACAGCGCTTGTTTTGGAACAACTTTCATCACTCCATTCATAATTGACCAGTGTCCGGGGAAGGTGCATACATATGGGTAATCTCCTGGTGTTTCTGGCACCGTAAAAGTAAGACGTTCGGTTTTTTGTGGGTCAACAAGCTTTGTTGCAAACAAAACCTCAGGAATATCCGGAACATACTGCATCTCTGCTCCACGCGGACTTGACGCAAGTTTATCAGCAGCTTCACCAATAGTTTTTAATGCACCTGATTTGCCGACAACGAAATTGTGCTGCATAAAATCCAGATTTTCAAATACAATCTCAACAGTTGTTCCAGCTTCAACAGTAAAAGTCTTCAGATCGTATTTCATTTCATTTTTGATAACTCCGATCTTTATCACCTTAGAATTTCTTGAAACGGCGCTTTCATCTTTACTGCCGTTTGTTACTTTTCCCGCGTAAGCATCCATGAAAACCTCTGCAATGGAAGACTCCTTAAACTCAATCAGATTTTTTGAGTTGTATTCTTTTTCAACTTCGTATTTCCACTGACCGGTAAGAGGAATCTTGTTGTTGCCAGCCTGGAGAAAAAGTTTTTCTTTATCGCCATAAATTCCTCCGCTCCCACCCAGATCTTCTATGCGTAAAGCGATTGAATTCTTTCCAGCCTTCAGCAGGCCTCTTGGCAATTCATACACCCTGTCATCCATCCTTTTCGAGGTGCTGCCCACTTTGACCCCGTTTACCCATGCGACGTCGTGGTCATCAACCGGACCAATTGATAACGCAGCCTTTTGTCCGGCATCCTTCGCAGGAACATCAATAGATTTTCGAAACCAAATCACACCGTCAATGTTGACACCGGCATTCTCCATCCTTTGCGGAAGTTCCATTTCCTTCCATGCATCATCATTCCAATTTTGTGCTTCCCTTTCCTTCGACGCCTTTGCAATATTTGAGTGATCGGGATTCTCTTTCATGAACGCGTCTGCGAATCCTTGTTTATGCTGTACTGCAGCGGCGTACACAGCTTTCGACAACCAGTGATCAGCATTGATAACATCATCCTTGCTAAGGTTGTAGATCGCCTCACCTAATATTGTTGAAGGAGAGATCTCTGTCAGTGAAACGATAGCAGCCAATCGAGTATTCAGATCTTCGTCCTGCAATACTCCCGATTTCAGCACTTCGTCTGCGGACCAGCCGGACTTTGAGAGGATCTGAATCGCTGCTTTTCTCACACCTGGAGATTTATGTTTTAATGCATTTGTAAGAACCTCATTCGCCTTGTCATCCTTTGACAATGCACCGAGACCATCGATGGTCCAAAGGGCATGCGTCGCTGCGTAGTTGTAACCGAATTCATCGACATCCTGATCTTTAACCAAGTTGTACAAATCGGGAAGCACATCCAAATTACCTCTCTCTACCAGGAGACGCTGTGCAGTCATGCGCCAGAACAAGTTGTCGTTCCCCAGCGCTTCTACTAAATCATCAGTATTTTCTTTATCAAGTTTTATTGGGCGATAATCCTTTGCCGTTCGACTTACAACTTTCCAAACTCTTCCATGCACCTTATCGCGCAAAGGATTTTCATAAGCATTGCCTTTTCCGTTAACGGCGGCGTATCCTCCTCGTTCAGGTGTAGGCGTAGGGTTGTGTTGGACAATAAAATTATACCAATCAAGTACCCAAACAGCGCCATCCGGTCCCACCTTTGCTTCAACTGGAGCTACCCACTCGTCGGCTCCTGCAAACAAATTCCAGTTATCGGTTTCAATGAAGCCGGCTCCATCCTTTTCTATGCGTGCCATATGAACGAGGTGACCCGTAGGCTCACATACAAAGGCAACCTGGTTCCAGAATTCCTTCGGATAACTCCTTGCAGTATAAAAATTATGACCCGATGCAGCTGTGAAACCACCGAACACATCAACTTGTCTGACTTTTTCTGTAATAGGAGCCATTGCGTAGTGACCATCAATCTTCATACTCCCGGCAACCCTTATGCCTTCAATGCCTTGAACAGCTTTTTCAGGAATAGCATAAAACACGCTGTGTGTATTATTGGCGGTCGATGCGAACACATCATTATTCTCTGTAAAGCCCAATCCCCAGGTGTTATTACTTGTTGATGTCATGAATTCAAATTCTGATATGTCAGGCTTGAATCGATAAATCCCTTGCCGGAATTCGCGATTACTTCCGGCGATGATCCCTTCGAATCCTGAATATCCAACTACTCCCCAGATCTTATTATCATAGCCGTATTTCAAGTTGGACGGACCCGCGTGAGTATCGAATGTACCCCATCCATCGATTAGAATTTTCCGAACGTCCGCCTTGTCATCGCCATTGGTATCTCTCAAGAACAAGAAGTGTGGTGCCTGAGAAACAATAACCCCACCGTTGACGAACACCATACTGGTAGGAATATTGAGCTTGTCTGCGAAGATGGTAAACTTATCAGCTTTGCCATCACCGTCAGTATCTTCACAAATTTTGATCCGGTCGTCGCCTGCGCTTTTGTCGTCCCTGACCGTGTTAGGATAGTCTACTGTTTCGATTACCCACAGCCTTCCTTTCTCGTCCCACTCCATGGCTATGGGATTAATAATATCCGGTTCAGACGCGAACAACTCCAAATCAAATCCAACTGGCACCTGGATAAGTTTGCTGGATTCTTCCGGCGAAAGTGGCTCCTGGTATTGAGGCTTCGGATCTCGTTTCTCATAGTTCGGTATATTCGGTTCATCCCGATAACTGAGCATGGGTATCTGACTTCTATATTCTTCCCAGTCCTTTTTCGTGTCATCACCCACCGCCCAAAGAATACCTTCCTTTATAAGTTTATGAAATCCGGGATTGCCCCACGTTCTTTCGTCGTGTCCATAAGCAGTGTAGAATACCCTACCCTTGCCGTGTTCTTTCACCCAGGTCCATGGTTCGTGATGCGCTTCTTCAACACGTTCCATTAACACGGTAATATCCTCACCTAGCTTATCATGAATGTAGGTCTCATCCCACGTAGAAAATTCTTCTAACGACTTGACTATAGGATGATCCTTCTTGATGATCTGAACCGTGAAGGTATCGGTCTTGTGGCGAAGGAATTGTCCGCCGACCAGGCTGATATATTCTGGTGAATTCTGGAAACAAAAACTTGCACTGTGAACTGGAATGAACCCTTTTCCTTTTTCTACAAAGTTGAGGAGTGCTTTCTCCTGCTCCGGCGTTATTGTCTCATGATTCGCATAGATCATCAACCCGTCATACTGTTCGAGGTTGGCATCATTAAGATCATTTGGATCGTCGGAATAGGTGAATTGAATTCCCTGTTTTGAAAGTGCAGAAGCAAGCATCGGCAAGTATTTGGAAGAATTATGATGCTCGCTCTTATGGCCGAGAAAAAATATTTGAAGTTTCCGCGGACCTTCCAATTGATAACTGGCCTTCTTACAGGAACTAAGGATGCCTGCAAGCAAACATAAACATAAAATGAAGCGCATAATACCCAGGGTTTGAAGAACCAAATTCCTCGTTTATTTCCGCAAACGATTACTGTTTTTTGTCAAAAAATGACTGTATTTTGACTCAAAAGCTCTAAATTAACTGCGGATTATGGTAAATAAATACCATTTTTTTACATAAGGAGGAATGAAACACCTGGTACAAAAGTCCCCCATTTCCGATAACCACGCGTTTGAAGTTAAGTATCTCACCGATGCTCACTTCGATTCAAACTGGCACTTCCATTCAGAATACCAACTATTCACAGTTGTCCAGGGCACAGGCACCCGATTCGTTGGCGACCACGTCGGTCCATTTAAAAAAAATGATCTCGTTTTTACTGGTCCCAATTTGCCGCATCTCTGGCAAAGTGATCCCGAATATTTTAGCGGAAGTAAAGACTTTTGGTGTGAAGGAATCGTAATTTATTTTCATGAAGATTTTGTTGGGCATGATTTCCTTCAAAAAAGCGAGATGTTCCGAATCAGACAACTTTTTTCAAGAGCACAAAGGGGAATGGAAATCGAAGGAAGCACAGCTGAGAAAACGCGTGATCTAATGAGGGAGCTGCTTGAAGCCGAAGACTTCGATCGCATTTTGATTTTACTAAGTCTTCTAAACCTGTTGGCAAATTCTTCCGAATACAATTTGTTAGCAAGTGAAGGCTATTCCAATTTATTGGAAGAGGCGGAGAGCGACAGAATGAATAAGGTGCACGCGTATGTGATGAGAAATTTTAGAGAGAAAATAACATTGGAGAACGTCGCCGCTATTGCCAATATGAGCCCCAGTTCATTTAGCAGATATTTTAAAACTCACGCAAACAAGCCTTTCACTGATTTTCTGTCGGAAATACGGATTGGCCATGCGTGCAAGTTACTCATAGAAAAGGATGTCAGCATTTCTGAAGCTTGCTATGAGTCGGGGTTCAATACACTTTCCAATTTCAACCGGCAATTCAAGATGATCACCCATCACACTCCTTTACAGTATCGCAAAAAATATAAGGAAACGATGTACGCTTAAAGGCATGGTCATTTGAGATACTTAGCGTAAATATGTTTATATATTTTATTTTCAAACTCCTCAGGACTAACGTGTAAAACAGCCTGGATCTCGCCACGCTTTTTTATTAATTCGACAACTTTTTCAAAACTCCAGATCTCTTTTATAGCCTCAATGATTACATATCCGAGTTCATACTCTAAGCCATTGTTCAGCATAGCTAAAGGAGGGATCGCTTTATCTTTCACCACATCAACTTCTCCGGGATTCACGAACCAACCCGCTTCAAAATTGGCGACACCTTCCCAAAGCCATCTTGGGTTGTTGGGCGAGTAATCAATGTTGAGGTGCACGCAGTGAGTAAATTCGTGTGTCACCATTTTCACTAGCAAGAGACTATCTGCAGGTTCCACACTACTCGGTGATGTCATCCTAAAGTCGTCTTTACCGAAAGCAGTGGCGAGCAATTGATCCGGAGCATATGGAAAATTAATTCCGCGATGAAAGCTTTCTAAATCTGGATATACCCTGACCGTTGTCTTAGGCAATGACTTTAAACCAAAATCGGAGAGTATTTTGTGATAATCATTTTCAAGTCTCCCTGCGAGTATGGGTATCGTAAGCGAATCAACGGGGCCATACAAAAAGATGAAGTTTTTTGTTGATTTCGACAGCGTAAGAAGCGAATCTGTCGCATCAATTTTATACGCAACGTTGGAAATCTTGCGCAACTCCGTGCTATTACCCGCGCTCTCGCTTACCAAGCCGTTTACTATTCCATTCTGTTCCAGGAAAACGAACAACGCATCTTCAAAAGAATCGGACCGAAATTTATTGTCGTGCAACCAAATCAATTCCTGTAGCGGTGCTCCGGGAACCACGAGAACAAGGCCTCCTTGGTGGAGGGCTACTTGAATTTCAAACCCGTTGGTCTCGTAAGTTCCAATATATTTTAACAGCTGCGGGCGGTTCGTCTTCCCAGTCTGAGCGCAAACCGAAAACACGAAAATCAACGAAACCATCGTAAAAAAGAATCTATACATATCGTGAACATTTAAAGCAAAGAAATCAGGCGCCTCATTAAATGTCGACTCATTGTATAGAATGAGATATCAAACTTCCAACAATGTGTGATAAAACGGGTAATCTAAGCTTGGTCCCTCCTGTAATCCGATGGCGATTTCCCAGTTATTTTTTTGAATACTCGGTTAAAGGTGGCCTTGGAATTGAACCCGCATTCATAAGCAACCTCAACAATCTTGAGATGACGAAAGGCTGGATCGTCGATCTTTCGTTTCACTTCTTCAATCCTAAACTCATTAACGTAGTCATGGAATGTCTTATGAAGCACATTGTTAAGAACGTGGGAAAGAAGGTTTGGCTCAATGTTCAGTCGCTGAGCCAGCATTCGCAAGGTCAGTGTTTCATGCAAAAACAACTTTTCTTTTTGCATTAGTCCGTCTAACCCCTGTGCGTAACTATCCAGGTCAGCCTGACTTAACTTCGAATAAGCTGTTGATTTTTCGGGGACTATTCTTACAGGTATCATTTCGATATGCGCACCCGCTTTCGTAAAAGCATGGATCCCTATCCAATATGTGCTGTATGTGGTTATCGCCAGCAAAATGTAAAGCTCCAGATATACATATATAGAGTGCAATTGAAACTGAAGAAAGAGGGTGAATACAAGTTCAAAAGTCAGCCAGGCAACCCACAGGATTCGCAAATATTTTACGAGTTTATATAACCAAGAAAGCGTAACGTCACGCTGATTTGAGAAATTGGCGGCCATCGACAGCTCATGTTGCCTTATTAAGGCCAATGACTTTTTGCCATATATAATGATGGAGAAAGCGCCCGCAACTAATTGTGCTATCCGGAAGACAATAAATCCGGTCACATCATAATGTACGGTATTGTCTGAAATGCCCTGACCTATAAAATACATTTGTCCAATGAACTCTAAGCCAACCGGCAAGAAATGAGGCATTGCGAACATGCCTATTTTAAACTCATTTGCTGTAAGTGATTTGGTGTAAAAGTAGAGCAGCGGTCCGAGAGCGAGCAAGTAAGAATATGGAAACCAAAAAAGCTGTGGGAATAAATCTCCCAGATTGGTATCGATTACCAGGCTCCATACGAAATGAAGGGTGCAAAGGATAAGAAAGGCACCAATCAGAGAGTTCGAAAGAGGTCTTCCATTTCTCGAAAACAGGAGAATAACACCGAGTATAAAGCACTGCAGAAGACCCGAAAGAATAATAAAGTTGACCGGATGAAGATTAATCTTAATATCCGTAAGCATTCTATCCGATCAAATGAATTTCGAATTAAACAGCTCTCAAACTTATCGCTATTGCAAACTATACTCTAAGCTTTGCGAACACGTGTCACAGCTCAATTTGACAAGATATGAAAGAAACAAAACTATTGGCAGCAAAGTAAGAAATCGACCCTTTGGTATATGATATGAAGACTGTTTTTGCGATCGCAATTGCACACACATCACAAATTGTTCTCAGTAAGGGTTAAATCGATGAAATCAGGCAGCGAACGAAGTGGTTTTGGATGATCGGTACACAATAAAAAAGCTAAATGACATGTAAGTTTTACAAACATAAAGCCAATTTTTCCCCTCAGGTTCGGAATACATTTGGTTACTAAAATACTCCATTGGCGATTCATGTCTTTCGTCTGAGTAAACTCTAACTTTTTTGCATATATGGGTATCGTTGAAGTGCTAAATCGGGCTAAGTCTCATCCTAAAAAAGTATTTGGTGTATTGTCCGATGGTGAAACCATGACTTATGGTAGTCTTTTATCAACCGTCAACAAATTAAGCTTAATTTTCCATCGTCTGAACCTCAAGGTGAACGACAAGATCGTTTTATCCACAAACGACAAGCGAAGTCTCGCTGAAATCATGATTGCAGCATATCGCTATGGATTAACTGTTATTTTAACTGATCCGAATGCTAAGGCTGATAGAATTCAAACCATCATTGCCTCTGCGAATCCAAACGCATTCTTTATTGACCGGGAACTAAAGCTCTCGTGGAAGTTGGAGCAAGAAAACATCATTGAAATAAAAAAGACAAACGGAGTTAAGAAGAGCATCTTCAAAAACATCTTTTTCAAAAATACAGCAGTCACGGAAGATCGCGAAACACTGGAACGCACCTACCCTGCTTGTTTGGTTGCATTGGAAGACGTGGCTCCAAAATATCCTGAAACAATAGATCCGTCGAGCTATGCTTACATGATGTATACCTCAGGCTCTACGTCGGAACCGAAGGGTGTTGTTATTTCACACAAAAACCTTTTTGCGCATCTCGAAACTCTCAAAAATGTTTACGGATTCGACGAGAACGTAAGGATCATGAACGTCCTCAACCTGTACCATACCGACGGGGTTAATCAGGGACCGATGCTTGCCCTCTACAGTGGCGGTACTTGGATCAGTCCATTCAAGCTAGATACATCGCGACTTGACCTTATATATTATGGAATTTATAAGTACCAGGTATCGCACCTCTTTGTCGTTCCTACATTGCTTTCTTTTTTTGAAAAATATCACGAGAATCTTGAAGATAGTTTTCAGACGCCTGATTTCAAGTTTGCAATATCTGTTGCTGCTCACCTTGATGAAAGACTATGGCATTCAGTCTGCAATATTTTCAAAATACAGATTGTCAATATTTACGGCCTAACTGAAACCGTGACTGGTAGTATTTACTGCGGTCCCAGCAAAGAGAGTTACAAAATTGGAACAATTGGTAAACCAACGGATTGCGAGATCAAGATTATCAACGAGCAGGGAAGTGAAGTTGCCAAGGGTGAAAAAGGCGAGCTGTTGTTGAAGGGTGATCACATCATGGTAGGATATTTTAATAATCCAGAAGCCACAAACAAAGTTCTTATTAATGGATGGCTACATACTGGTGATATTGCCCGGGAAGATGAAGAAGGATTTATCAAGATTGTTGGCCGAAAGAAAAGCATGATCAATTCAGGTGGTTTTGCAGTACAGCCTGAAGAAATCGAGGAAATAATGATGCGGGTACCAGAGATCGACGAATGCAAAGTCGTTGGGTTGTACGATAGCATCCTCACAGAAAAGATCGTCGCCTGTATAAAGACAAAACCTGAAAGAGAAGTTAACGATCTTGCGCTGTACAAGTACTTGCGCGAAAATCTGGAACCTGAAAAAGTACCTCACGAAATTCATTTCATTGAAAATTTCCCGCGGGGAATCAGCGGAAAGGTTCAGGTTGAAGAACTAAAGAAGCTGATTGTACAAAAGCAGCCTGTTCAGGTCGACAAATCGGGCGACATACTGGAAACCGTAATTAAGAATGCCGCTGATGTATTCAGAGTTAGTCATACTGAACTTGGCGAGCATAGTTCTACGAAAAATGTTCCTGGATGGGACTCACTGAATCACCTGGCGCTAATCAACCGGCTTGAGCAGGTATTCAATGTTAAGTTTTCAACGTCTGACACCATGGTAATGAATACCATACAGTCGATACATACGGTGGTCAACAAAAAGCTTAAGTAATGCACGATCAGGCACCTCCTTTAAAGGTTTGGCTTTTTACAGCGCTCGCCGCGTTTATTTTGTTGGGCCTGTTCCTCTCGTATTGCTATACCGGAGTCGGCCCATATGTAAAAGTTCTCAAAGAAAGCAATTCCAGTCTTGAAAAAGCGCTTATTGAGAATAACGTTAAAGACACTTCGGCGCTATCAGTAGTCGTAATAGGATCTTCGTTACTGGAGCGCGCTTTGGCGGATCCGAAAGATGTCGAACGCGCAATAGCCGAAAATGTCCAGAAGCCAACAAACTTCTTTCGCCTTTCGGTTTACTATATGAGTATGGACATCGCAGAGCGGATGAAGTTCTTTGAATATGTTTCAAAATATCCTCCGGACTATTTGTTCATTGAAAACATCGGTATCAATCTGGATGACCCGTTTGGCGAAGCGCTGCCAACACCCATAGATGCCGCGTTGCTTCATTTGAGAAATGAATTCCGCGCGACGACAGGACTTCCTATGCATGAGAATTATTACAATAGATGGTATCAGTTTGATCACACACCTGCGCCGACAAGTTCGTTTTTCAATTTCGAATTTGATAGCGCGATGTTTAAGTTCTTAGTGACGAAAAGAATGCTTGTACGGAAGGTTTCAGAAAATGAAACAGCTAACAAAGCATATGAAGCCCTCAAGGGAAAAACAAAAATGTTTTTCCTGGGCATGCCGCAGTCCAACAAATTGCAGCCCGACTTCCTCGATGCTGAAGCAACTGCAGAGTTCGCAAATGTCATGAAAACGTATAAGGATAATTATGGCATCGGATATTGGCAATATCCGGGTGTAATGCCAGACTCGTGTTTCTCAGATGGTTTTCATTTGAATCAGCCAGGGGCAAAAAAATATCAGGAATGGTTTGTTTCACAACTTGCAGCATTAGAGTGATATGGAATTATTACTAGAAGTCATCCTGTTCGCGATTCCTATGGTGCTCCTATCATGGACGCTGCCAAAAAGATTCGTATTGCTATCGCAGATTGTCATAACGGGATTGTTTATTTTTTACAAGTCTCCAATCTCATTTGGAATTCTGACCGTAATCTCATTCGGTAACTACTATCTGCTTCATAGCGCAAAAATCAGCAAATCGATCAAGATTGGAATAAGTCTATTGATCCTGGTGTTGCTGATTGCTGCAACAAAATTTTTGTTCACCATTCACGATCATTGGATTATTCCACTGGGAATGTCTTACTATATTTTCAGGAACATCCATTATACAATTGAGTGGTATCACCAGCGCATTCAAAATGAAAATCTGCTGCACTATCTCGCGTATAATTTCTTTTTACCGGTATTAGTTATCGGACCCATTAACAGGTATCCAGAATTTGTGAGAGACTTGCAGAGAAGGCGTGTTGATCCCCTATACTTTTCGCTAGGCCTCCACCGTATTCTATTTGGAATCTCAAAGATCGCGATCATAGGAAACTACATCCTGACAACAAAGTCTACCTCGTTTATAAATGTTGTCGCCGAAAATAATCTATGGTTAAAAACATATCTTGAAGCGGTCGTAATGGTAATGAACGCATACTTCCAGTTTGCGGGATATTCGGATATCGCAATTGGGCTTGCGCTTTTGATGGGATATAGGATCATGGAAAATTTCAACTATCCGTTCCTCGCTACGAACATGCAGGAATTCTGGTCCAAGTACCACATGTCGTTGTCAGCTTTTTGTCGCGACTATATTTATACGCCCATCGCATCCTATTATCGAAAGCCATTGCTCGGTATTGTAATAGCAATGATCATCATCGGACTATGGCACGAGATATCCATTCCATTTGTAATCTGGGGTGTGCTACAGGCAACAGGAATGTGGCTGGCGTTTCTTTTTCGAAACAGGCCGAGTTCAGTGATATCACGTAACCTCGGTCGTCTATTTGTTCTTAATTACTTCACACTGACTTGTGTTGTAATTGACTACGAGTTACCAAGGGCTTTGGAAGTATATAAGATATTATTCTTTTTAAACTAGGATGTACAAGTTTCTGTTAAAATTTCTTCCGGCAGGTATCGCAAACTTTGTGATGGGAATGTGGTACTTCCTACTGATCTTGATGAACATCTACTGCATAGTGAGCGGTGCGCAGGGCGCATTCCAATATGTAGGTTGGTAACAGGAGAGTTCATCTTCCTACCAGGATTGAATTGCCACCGACATTCAATTCGTCAGTTCATCTCAAATACCTGTGTAGCATTGGGAGGCAGTTGAATAGCAAAGGCTGCTTCAACGAGCGTTCGTGTTTCATTGTTAATCAAACTTTTTGCCGACGAATATTTCGAATCAAGTGGGAACGTGAGTATGGCACGTTGGGGCTCGTTGGAAAGGTTGACCGCAACGACTATTTGTTGTTTATCACTTGCTCTGAGGAACGTAAACACCTGATTATTCTTGTTCATTACACTCTTGTAGGAACCATGAACAAGGGCATCATTCGCGTTTCTCAAAGCAATAATTCTCTTATAATGGTTCCACAGGGAACTCTCATCGAACCTTTGTTCTTCATAAGAAATTCCATCGTTCGGTTTTAGATTGGTAAGATCCCACCACGGGCCGGATTTCCTGTACCATAGCGCGATGCCCTTACCCTCCATTGTACGATACCAATCGAAGGCTTCGCGTATAGGTATGTCGTTGCCATCTGTCGCACCTTTTATCTGTCGCCCTTTCATTCCAATTTCCTGGCCGTAATAAATCAACGGCACACCACCCAAAAGTAAATTGAGAGTGGCCGCAACCTTAAGCTGTCCACGAGTAATGTTCTTCACCGACGCAAATCGGCGGGTATCATGATTTTCGATAAATATGATCTGGTCCTTCCCTGGCGGATTTCTTGTCAAGATGCTATCGGCTGCAGCAATTAACTTTTCCTTATCAAACGTTTCAATCGCCCAGCTTAGTCCAAAAGCAAATACCCGATCGACCATGGCGTCCTGGAAGTATTCGTGGCCAAGTGAAAACCAGTTTGCTTGCTCAGCAATGATGGTAAGAGATGGATTTGTTTTCTTAAGCTTAGTTACTATAGGAGTCCAGAAATTCTTAAAAAGATCGGGAAGCCTTTTCTGATTATCCAGGTCATCCATCATATGATCGAACCTGAAACCATCTACCCCGTCATCAAACTTTCCATCCTTATTTGGATCAGCCCAGAAATTGAGCATGTTAAATGTATAATCGCGGACAGCGGGGTTATTCATATTTACTACTGCAATCTTTTGTTTGAGATTGTTGTAGGTGGTGAACTCTTTAATGTTGTAAAACCACCATGGCGTGGCATTTTCGTCGTCCAGATAATAAATATATCTATCGAAGCGCGAGTTCGGATTCTTATATGAATCCATAAACCACAGATGTTCGGCAGTAACGTACTGCATCTCTACATCCTGGTATATTTTCATTCCCCGGCGATGGACTTCTTTCACTAAGTCGATATAATCCTGGAATGTCCCGTACTCCTCATCAATTTTTTCAAAGTCTGTGGCAAAATAATTATGATAGAACTCCGACTGGTACAGTGGTGTCAACAAAATGGAAGTCACACCAAGGTCTTGAAGATAGTTGAGTTTTTGTTCGATACCCTTCAGGTCGCCGTGGCCATCCGCGTTGCTGTCAAAAAAACTTCGTTGGAAGATATGATAGATGACTTCCTGCTGGGCAGTCAGGCTCATGCTGGAAAGCATCCATAAGAAAATAAACCAAAGTTTTCTCATTAGATTTCCGAAATGTAAATAAGATTTAAATTTTATGGGATATTTTTTTTTTGGAAGGATTCACTTTTCAAGCTACTTCCTCCTACGGAGCCGCCATCCTGGGCGAAAGACCGGTGCATCAGGCCTCGCGTGGTGGTCCGCGAAGGATCCCATGGGGGACTCGGTAGCGAACTCGGGTGGTGTCAACGATATCTGAATGGCAGTAGTGCTTCCAGGGGATCCTTCGCGGAATGTACAGCTCAACGGGCCCCTCTATCTCCCTCGAGTACCTAACCGGCGCTCAGGATGACGGTCGACAAAAAAAAATGGTGTGTAACGGGACAGCTACGCGCTGTGGTTTACATGTGCCTGAATAGGGTCGGTCACGTTGCGTCTCAGCGCGGTTCATGAAGCGTCCCGCAACGGACCCGCGCTCAGCAATTGAGTCAGTACCGCGAATGCGCAACACACCAGGCAATCCTTCGTGAAGCTACCATCATTGTCAGTTTGTTTGTTGTAACTTTAACAATGGACAATCAATGGCTATACCAGATTGGAGACAAATTCTTTTTTGTGTTTCATATTGTCCTGATCGTTTTCAACCTCCTTGGCTGGATACCTAAGAAGTTGAGGGTATGGAACTTTGTTACGTTGAGCATGACTGCCTTCTCATGGTTTGTTCTTGGCATTTTCTATGGTTTCGGCTATTGCTTCCTTACAGAATGGCACTGGCGTATACGTGAAGCGTTGGGATATACCAATGAAAGCAATTCCTATATCCATTTTTTATTGATACAACTTTTCAACATTTCTATTTCTGAAAGGTTGGTCAATATTCTCACAGCTGTCTTCTTTTTCTTGGCTGTATTGGCAAGCGTTTATGTGAATTTTATTAAGAAAGGATCAGGGAATGAGGAATAAGGCGGAAACCTCAAACCTTAAACTTTAAACTAAGAAATCAAAAATGCCCCATGTCCTGCATTCTCTTCCTTGCATACTCTCTTGCCAGGCGAATCGTATCCTCTGATTCCAGGTATCGCTTATAAAAAGCTATCGCAGTCGCCTTGTCTTTATAATATACATCGTAATTGCGCGCAAGGTGGTATAGCATAATTCCTTCTTTTGAAAAATCGTACGCAGCTTTGTATGCCTTGATTGCCGCCGGGTGGTCTCCAACGGCTTCATAACTTTGCCCGAGTTGGGCATAATAGGAAGAAGTATTTGGGGAGATCGATTTCTCTACCGCAAGCTTGAGCCAACTAACCGATGCATTCGCATCACCCATCTCGCGGAACGCAACACCCATGTAATAATACATCCACTCAAAATCGTAATTGTTCGTCACTAAGAACTGCATACAAGAAATGAGTTTTTCATACTCACGGAGATGATAATAACTGATACCCAGCAAGCGCGCAGTCATAGCTGTCGTATCTGTTTTTGCCAATAGTCGGTTAAGCACTGTAATTACTTCGCTATACTCACGTTGCTCAAACGATGATCGCGCACTCAGCATCAGCAAAGGTTTGAAATTGGGCTCAAGGGTCATCGCAGACTCAACAATGCTATCGACCTTAGAATATTGCTCCATCACCAGCAAGGCATTAGCAAGGGCTACAGAAGATTCCGTGTCTCGGGAGTTGAGGCGAAGCGCACTCGTATACCAATGTTGCGCCTGACTAACCTCGTTCAGACGCATGGACATCGAACCCGCTTGTTTGAAATAATACGCATTGTTTGAATCCAGTTGAATTAATTTTACAAAACAGGATAATGCTTTTACAAAATCACCATCTCGTCCGTACAGCTGGCCAAGGTGATTCAGGGCGGTTATATTTCCCGAATCCAATTGGAGAACCTGTTCAAAAGGTTCAATAGCACCAGCCGATGCCCCCAATCGAAATTGACATTGGCCCAGGCGCAATAAGATATCCGAGTCAACACTGTCAACTCGTTGAAGCACTTCGAGGGCTTTCTCGAATTGAAAGCCCGCTATCAATGAGTCAGCCTGCAGTATTAGGGCGTTCTTACTAAGAACAATCGGCTCGATCTCCTGTGCGCTTCCCTCCCACACCACTGAACAGAATGAAAGGAAGAGAATGATGTAACGATATTTCATATTGATAGATATTAATTTAACAATGGACCAGTATCTCTTCCGATCTCGCCGCATTACCGAATTTAATAGTTGCATTTGAGAATTCTAAACAGTGGACATTAAATTACCCGGCTCCTCACACCTGCGCTATCGAAACAAGACTCACCCTTGACCTGGCAAGAATTAAATGGTGAGCAATGTTTAGGCGTTCTCTATTTTTTCAAGCGGGCAAGATGCTTGCGCCGAACGACAACTTCATTTTTGAAAGATTTTACAAACTGGCTGGCCAGGTATGCAACAAGTTTTCCCACGCTGTTGTCAGCAGTAGCAATTCCTTCACAAATATGGAGATACGCCACATCGCAATGCGCTGTTATGTGATCAATGTACTGGAGTGCCTCTCTTGTGGTTGTACCACATGGTGTCATAGCGCTTGATGGAACGTTTGAAATGCTGTCAAGGTCCAGCTCAAGACCTGTGATTTTTTCGCCCACAAATTTTACAGCCGTTTTCAATGCCTTCCGCCAGTTTTTCTTCCTGTGAATGAAGATGTCTTCATACGTGGTAAAGTCAACATCTTTTCGATGACGAATTTCTTTTACAATTGATTCATTTAAATGATTTTCGTGAACTCCTATCACAAAATATCGATTTAGAAATCCTCCGTCCTTTGCATATCTAAATCCATTCCCACTGTGCCTTCCCTCAGAGATGCGGAAGTCAAGGTGGGCATCAAGGTTAATACAGTTTATACCTTTGCGGGATCGCAACGCAAGGGCTGTGCCTTTAATCAGCGGAAAACAATTATTATGCCCTCCCCCGACAACAATTGGAATTTTGCCGTGTGAAACAACCCGCTGAATCAATTCGGCTACCACCTCATCGATTGTCGCTACAGCATCCCGATACTTCACAATCATTTCGTCCGGATTGTCTGCGCTTGAAATTCCATCTTTTATTGTGTCGAAGGAGAAATAGCCTGCGATTGCAACCATTCCAGGTTTTGTAAAGCTGTTTGCCTGGATATTCAGGAACGAGCGGAGAAATAAATTCCAGGTATTTGATGATCCGGGCCGACCGTAATTTGCTACGATACCAATATCTTCTGCGATACCGATCACAACAAAAGATGCCAGAGTCTTCTCCAGAAATGTGTCCAGCGTTTCTTCACCGGGGACTGAGATAAGCTCGCCAAGTTTCGTCTCACCAGGTCGCTCGGAGACAAGCGCGTCAATATCCGACCGATTGTATTGAACGAAAAACTTATTGTTATCCATTGCCATCATGTTTCAGACGAAGTCCCCATTGATCATCACCTTGTCGATCCAGTTTTCTCCAAATGAATAAGGGAGATATACTACTGAAGGAACCGGTTGCGTCACGATAAGGTTGGCCCTTTTCCCTTTGCAAATGCTTCCCGCCTCTTTCTCGACTTCCATCGCAAATGCGCCATTCGTGGTAGCTGCATTAATAGCTTCCTCCGGAAGCATTTTCATCTGTATGCAAGCCATCGAAACAACCAGGTTCATGTTTCCGCTGGGACTGGAACCAGGATTGTAGTCAGTAGCCAGCGCCACGGCTGCTCCAGCTTCTATCAATTTTCGCGCGGGCGGATACTGCATTCGAAGAAAAAAAGCCGCCGTCGGAAGCATTGTACCAATAGTCGTAGCGTTGCTCAGGGCGCGGATCGCATCTTCGTCCATACTCTCCAGATGATCCACAGAAATAGCACCAAGCTTCACGCCGGTCTGAACGGCCCCGGAAGAGCTGAGTTGGTTGGCATGTAGTTTTACCTTCAAACCATGCTGATGGGCTGCTGTGCACACTTCCTCAGTTTCTGCTTTAGAAAAAAAATTCTCCTCGCAAAAAACATCGACGTAGTCGGCAAGACGTTCGCGCGAAATTCTGGGAAGCATCTCATCAATTATTATCCGTATGTATCCCTGGTGATCATTCGTGAACTGCAAGGGGTAGGCATGAGCTCCAAGAAATGTAGACTTGATAAGCATGCCTGATTTCTCTTTGAGTTTTTTGATCACGCGTAACATCTTCAACTCACCTACAGTGGACAAACCATAGCCACTTTTGATTTCAATTGCCCCGGTTCCCATTCTGCGGACTTGCATCAGTCGTTTCCAGGCAAGATTAAACAATTCATCTTCGGATGTATCGTTAAGCTTAGCAGCAGAATTAAGAATGCCACCCCCCTTAGCGGCGATGTCAGCATAGCTCATCCCTTTGATCTTGTCCACAAATTCACCTTCACGTGATGCAGCAAACACCAGGTGTGTATGACTATCACACCAGCAGGGAAGCACCAGCCTGCCCGTTAGATCATGTCGATCGTGAATCGTATCTACGCTGCCAGGCATTGAGTTCATCGGCCCGAAGTCGGAGATAAATCCATCCTCTACTAGTAACCACGCATTTTCGATGATCGGCAATTCTGCCAGGGTGGCCCCTCTCAAAAGCGTGTCATCAGTGCGTACGTTTATCAATTGGCCGATATTTCTAAAAAGTATTGTCGGCATTACTTCAGTCGCTCCTTAAGATCGAGGTTATGTTTGATTGCCACTTCTGCAGCCGTTTCATATCCCGCATCGGCGTGTCGGATTACACCGATGCCTGGATCGTTACGCAGTACTCTCTTAAGCCTTTCGGCCGCAGCCCCGGTTCCGTCCGCTACTATAACCATTCCTGCATGAATACTGTATCCCATGCCGACACCACCTCCGTGATGAAGACTTACCCAGCTGGCGCCGCTTGCTGTATTAAGCAATGCATTCAATATTGGCCAATCTGCAACGGCGTCGCTACCATCTTTCATACTTTCTGTTTCTCTGTTAGGAGATGCAACCGAACCCGTATCCAAATGGTCGCGCCCAATAACAATGGGTGCTTTCACCTTTCCATTTTTTACAAGATTATTAAATGCGAGACCTGCCTGTTCCCTCTCTCCCTGACCCAGCCAGCAAATGCGTGCAGGCAAACCCTGGAACTTGATTCGCTGTTTCGCGAGCACAAGCCACCGTTGCAAGCCTTTGTTGTCAGGGAATAATTGAGCAATAACTTCGTCGGTTGCGGCAATGTCGTTGGGATCACCGCTGAGGGCAGCCCATCGGAACGGCCCCTTACCCTCACAAAATAACGGTCGAATATAAGCAGGTACAAAGCCAGGAAAGTCAAAGGCATTGGTCAAACCATTTTCTTTAGCCCGTGCACGAATATTGTTACCATAATCAAAAGTTACAGCACCCCTTTCCTGAAGCTCAAGCATTAGCTCAACATGTCGGCGCATCGCGTCGTAGCTAAGCCTGATATATTTCTCAGGATCGCTTTTTCTTAAAATATTAGCTTGCTCGACATTAAGCGTATTTGGAACATAACCTACTAATGGATCATGTGCGGATGTTTGGTCGGTGAGTACCTCAGGAGTCAATTTTCTGTGAAGCATCCTTTCCAAAAGATCAACCGCGTTACAAACAATTCCAATGCTCCAGGCTCTTCCTTCTTTTTTGGCTTGCCATGCGCGGTCTATTCCTTCATCGATATCTTCAACCATCTCATCAAGGTATCCGGTTTCTAACCTTTTCTCTATACGCCATTTTTCAACCTCGGCAGCCAGGCAGACGCCTTCGTTCATTGTAATTGCCAGAGGCTGTGCTCCACCCATGCCCCCAAGGCCAGCGGTGACGCTCACAGTACCTTTTAGCGTTCCATTAAAATGTTTATCAGCAACAGCTCCAAAGGTTTCATATGTTCCCTGCACAATTCCTTGCGAGCCTATATAAATCCAACTTCCAGCAGTCATCTGCCCAAACATCATCAAGCCTTTCTTTTCTAATTCGTCAAAGTGCTGCCACGTTGCCCACTGCGGAACGAGCTGTGAATTAGAAATTAAAATCCTGGGAGCATGTTCATGAGTCTGTAATATCCCAACAGGTTTGCCGCTTTGTACCAAAAGAGTTTCATTGTTCTCCAAATGTTTCAAAGCCTTTATGATCAGGTCGAGGCTTTCGAAATTCCGCGCGGCTTTTCCACGTCCTCCATACACGATCAACTCATCAGGCCTTTCGGCAACCTCTGGATTGAGATTGTTCAAAAGCATTCGCAATGCGGCTTCCTGAATCCAGCCTTTGCAATTCAGTGTCGAACCGAGTGGCGTTTTGTATTTCAACGCGTCGTAGGTCTGTTGTGCTGAAGCTGACATATCTTTCTTTTATATCTGTTACTTTCTGCTCAACCTTATTTCAATGAAATTACCCCACCGTTGATCGGCGGTCAGTCTTTGCCAGATTCCCTTAAGCTGAGTGTGGTCATTATTAAAATGTCCTTCAAATCGAAGGTCTTTCCCATCAATCTTCCATATGTCATTTACCAAAGCGCCCTGCATCACACCCGATTCCCCTGCATTGTTATAATATTGCAAAGTAACTTCTTCACCAGAACCCTCAAGCCACATTAGCTCAAAGGTTTGGCTTTTTTCTGTCCCCATCATTACGTCCGCCTTATGCAGAATAAAAAATCCGTCAAGAATTACTTCATAGGTATCCGTGCCCCTGATCTCCATTTCGGGATTACCATCGGTTGACAGGATTTTCCCTTCAGTCTCCCAATCCCCAATAAAAATACTGTAATCACTTTGATCAATTCGTTCTCGACCCATCGTCCAATTTATTTATAAGTTACCTAAGGGTGACGGAAGTTTCATTGTTGCGTGAACCTTACTCCCAAGTTCAATCATTTTGTTTTTCGTTTCAATATAATCCATATAATTGGATAGTACCCCGGCATCAAAGGGAAGGCTTAAATTGCATTCTTGCATCCCTACAAAAACAAAGGGTAAAACAGTACCTTTACAAAAACACATTTTGAATGCTTGACTTTATTCGCCAACCGTGGCCATGGTACGTGGCAGGGCCGATAATCGGTCTTACAGTTCCTGCACTTCTTCTCATTGGTAACAAACACTTCGGCATTTCTTCATCGCTTCGTCATATTTGTGCAGCATGCATTCCAGCAGACATTCCATATTTCAAATACAATTGGAAGCGCGAAGCCTGGAATCTATTTTTTGTTGCAGGCATATTGTTAGGTGGCTTCATCGGGGCTCAGGTTTTGAGCAATCCCGATCCAATCGTTATTTCAGAGAAAACAACAAGTGACCTCGAGGATCTCAACGTGACTGTAGATCATCAACTCATGCCTATGGAAATTTTTAACACAGGCAATTTGTTCAACGCTACGGGATTCACCTTTTTTATTGTCGGAGGCTTTCTTGTTGGCTTCGGAACGCGTTATGCAGGCGGATGCACATCGGGACATTCTATTATGGGATTATCAACCTTACAATGGCCCTCGCTTGTGGCAACCTGTTGTTTTATGCTGGGCGGACTCCTTATGGTGCATGTTTTATTTCCCTGGATAATGTCCATCATTTAAATCTGTTAATATGGAAAATCAGGAACTTTTTGATATTGAACACCCCATCGAATGCGAATCACCAAATGATCAGGCGAAAGATGAAAATGGTTTTGTCCCCAACCTGAAATATCTGGTGCTGGGCATTCTGTTCGGGATCGTCTTTGTGAAAGCGGAGATTATTTCATGGTACCGTATACAGGAAATGTTCAGGTTTCATAGTTTCCATATGTACGGTGTGATTGGGTCGGCAGTAGTCGTCGGAATAATTTCCGTTTGGGTCATCAAAAAGTTTAATGTAAAGACCATACAAAATGAAACGGTCATGTTTCATGATAAAAAATTTCATTGGGGCCAGGTTATAGGTGGTGTTCTGTTTGGGTTGGGATGGGCAATAACCGGCGCTTGCCCTGGACCATTGTTCGCCCAGATTGGGAGCGGATTTCTCGTAGTAATTGTGACTCTCGCCAGTGCATTTGCAGGCACATGGGTGTACGGCTTGTTGAGCTCACGACTCCCGCACTAGATGCAATAGCTGTCTCGTTAGAATTTAATGGCATAGGTGTGGACTCTTCTGCAAAATGTTGTTGTAATTCTTCAAATGGAAGTGAACAGCCTGCAGTTAAAAAGGATGCACCTTCTCCATCACAGCCGATCCGCCGTGAATTTTTGAAAACCACCGGTTCACTGGCATTGACGTCGCAGTTAGTACCCATTTGCCTTAGTGCATCGGCCGAAGACAGTCTCAAAAGCAAAGAAATATTTCGTAACAAGGCGGTTAAATCAGGAACGGCCAACGTGGTGACAATATTGCATACAGCAGATATCGATGGTCAATTGTTTGCACATGATGAATTCTTTATTGAAAACATATTCGATCGTTGCCTGCGAGCGGGATGGCGATCCCAACAACACCCTTTGCAGATTGGAAAATGTAATGAATCCTGAGCGCCTGGGCATAACGTTGCACTCCGTAGTCGAGGAAGATCTTAGCATACACTCTCCTATTTCGCCGGTGTTAGAAGGCAGGGCCACGGCGACAGATGCTCCGACGACACTGTTGACTCAGTTGATGGACGTCGGTTATGATTTCAGATAATTGGATGCCTTTAGTTGATGAGTACTACTTCTCATGTTTAAGAGTCTGAAAGAGGGAATAAGGAGTAGGGAATAGGGAATAAGGCGCGCACTTTGCTACCCCCGCCCTTATCCCTTATTCCTTATCCCCTATTCCTTTTTACTACCTCGACGAGTTAGGAAGAGAAGCTTATTGACTAACATGGTACTTCGTCAAGAATTTACAATTTCGTGTTGACAGAGTAGTCCATTCTCATTGCCCTGCAAATTATTAAACGAAAATCTTTACCGATTTTGTCAAAAGATTTTACTTTAGTGTAGCTTTAACACGTTTTAGTCAATCTTGAATTAATTTTTTCTAACTGATTGAATTGCAGCATGACCAGACTGCCATTCAGTTTTGACTTTTTAGACTTTTATCTAACAAAAATATTGACCTCAAATAGAATACTTTTCATGCGTTACCCATTGCTATTTACTGTCGTGATTTTCCTGGCTTGCCATTGCCCAATATTGGCTCAAATGCCGGAGTCGCCCTATACAACAATTTCGTTAACTGACCTGAGTGCCTTTAAGCCGACTGCATCGAACTGGAAAGTTGCCGGCGACGTAACGTATGATTGGAAAGAAGCGGGTAAAAGCAAAATCAGTCCAGGTCAAGGTATCGTTGTGAATGATCTGACAGATAAAGCTAAAGGTCACCTCGTGACCACGATGGAACACGGAGACATCGACATCGAATTGGATTTCATGATGGCGAAAGGATCTAACGCTGGTGTATATCTTCAAGGTCGATATGAAATTCAGATGTTTGATAGCTGGGGTGTAGCCGCCGTTAAGTCAAGTGACTGCGGAGCAATTTATGAACGTTGGGATGACGCGAAGCCGGCGGGAAAACAAGGCTATGAAGGTCACCCTCCAGCACAAAACGTAAGCAGGGCGCCCGGCTTATGGCAACACTTCCGGATTGAATTCAGAGCACCCCGGTTTGACTCCAATGGAAAGAAAATAGAAAACGCACGGTTTGTTAAGGTAGTCCACAATGGAGTTATCATTCATGAGAATGTAGAAGTGACCGGCCCTACGCGGGCGTCGCTGTTTGCAGATGAGAAAAGTACTGGCCCGATCGTTATACAAGGTGATCATGGCCCTGTCGCGATAAGAAACATAAGGTATAAGGCTTACACGCTTGACAAAGTTACACTGACTGATCTGACACTGAAGGCTTATGAAGGCAAGTACTCATCACTTGCGGAACTTAAAGCTGCAAAACCAATCTCCGAGGCGAAGGTAAACTTGTTGCAACACCAGGGTACAGAAACCATGGATAATTATGGTGGAGAGATCATCGGCACCATTAACATCCCGAAGACTGGTCGTTATTATATTGACTTAAACCTTAAGTGGATTCCTGATGACACTCATCCGGAACATCCAAACGGTGGCGGCGAGCTTAAGATTGGAGACAAAACGCTGATCGCAATCGATGGCCGAAAGAACGGTAAAGGCTTTGCAGCAATTGATCTTGAAGCCGGGCAATATCCACTGCAACTTTCATACTATAAACTGTTTGGTCACTGGTATCAACGGGCAAACGATATTGTTTTTGGCATTGAGGGACCCGGCATAAAACACTCAAATCTAAATGCGGTCTTACTTTTTGCAGAAGCAGTTGGTGCGATTACGGTGCCGGTTTCGTCAGAACCGGTAATGCTGCGAAGTTTTGTGAATCATGGTGGTAAAAAGAAGACGCACGTTCTTTCCGTGAGCGAGGCACCGGGAATAAGTTATAGTTTCGATCTTCAGACCGGAACGCTACTGCAATGTTGGCGTGGTGATTTTGTAGAAACAACGCTGATGTGGCATGATCGTGGTGAACCTCAACTGGCAGAGCCTCTCGGTAGCTTGGTTGTTTTTTCAGGTAGACCCGCCGTTGCAATGCTTCGTGATAAGAATACGGTATGGCCCGATTCCAGCAGTCACTATAATTATCAGGGTTATGATGTCGCCGATACAGGGCATCCCATTATAAAATACTCGATCGAGGGTATTCTGGTACGCGAGTCGCTTTTAGTCGAAGACGCCGGACAGAGACTGTCTCGTACCTTTTCCGTGTCCTCGTCATCTGCAACGGAAGTTTGGACCAAGCTGGCGGAAGGATCGGCGATCACCAAGCTACCGAATGGCCTGTACGCCGTCAACGGCAAAGAATATTACATACAGCTGGCCGAGAAATCGAATCCATTGATCCGGAACAGCTCGGACAACAACATGGAACTATTGGTACCCATTAGTTTGAAGAACGGAAACGGGTCTGTTAAGTATAGCATTATCTGGTAACTACTGATTTCGAAGACAATGATTTTCAATAGACACATCAAGAATAAACTCCACCGCTTTCTGATCGCTGCTTTGCTATCCCTCGTCGCATTTCTAACCGCTAATGCACAAGAAGCAGAAACTAAAAAATCTAACGACATCGAAAAAGAAGAAGATTACTACCGACTTTTTTCGATGCCTGTTCCAGAACATGTCATACTTGAAGTTGGTGGTCTTGCAACATTTCCGGATGGTCGCTTAGCGGTATGCACCCGGCGGGGCGACGTATGGATTATTTCCAATCCTAATATCACCGGCTTTGAACGACCTATTTTTAAAAGGTTTGCGCATGGTATGCACGAGCCACTCGGTTTAGCTATCAAAGATGGGGATATATATGTTACGCAAAGAAGCGAGGTCACCCGACTTCGCGACACGAACAAAGACGGTGTTGCCGATTCGTATGATAAAATTTATTCATGGCCCTTATCTGGTAACTATCACGAGTACTCCTACGGCCCGCTCTTTTTGCCTAACGGCAACATGCTGGTCACACTCAACGTCGGTTGGAGCAACAGCCTTGGCCACGGCGTTAGCCTCGTACCCTGGAGAGGTTGGTTACTCGAGATCACACCGGATGGAAAGATGACTCCAATTGCCGCAGGCCTACGATCACCTGCGGGCTATGGCTTTAATCCCGAAGGCGATTTGTTTTACACCGAGAACCAGGGTGATTGGGTTGGCTCCGGACGGATGACTCACCTCGAAAAAGGTGATTTCGCGGGAAACGCGGAAAGCTTGAAATGGTCGAGCTTGCCAGGCTCCCCTATCAACCTGAAGCCAGGCGACATTCCCAGTACAGGCCGACCGTTGTATGATATCGCGAAGGAAGTGAAAGGACTCAAAGCTCCTGCAATCTGGTTTCCCCATGGAATTTTTGGCATCTCCACATCAGGATTTGTTTACGACAGCACAAAAGGAAGATTTGGGCCGTTCGAAAATCAATTGCTGGTAGGTGATCAGGGACAAAGCAAGATAATGCGCGTGGCTCTTGAAAAAGTAAAAGGACAATACCAAGGTGTTGTGTTCGGGTTTCGCGAAGGTTTTTCTTCCGGCATTCTCAGACTAGCCTGGGGAAGTGATGGCTCTTTGTTCGCTGGCATGACAAGTCGAGGCTGGTCATCGACCGGCCAACAACTTTACAGTTTACAACGGCTTGCCTGGACGGGCAAACTACCTTTCGAGATGAAAACTGTTCGCGCTATGCCAGATGGTTTCGAAATCGAATTCACTATGCCAGTCGATAAACACCTCGCAGGGAATCCGGAGTCTTACAAAATCACTGGCTTTAATTATAAGTACCACGCCAACTATGGTAGTCCTGTTATTAACTCTAAATCATGTCCGGTGCGGGGGATAGCCGTTTCTGAAGATGGCCTGAAAGCGCGCTTGGTAGTTGATAGCTTACGCCTCGGCTACATACATGAAATTATCGCCGATGTTAAAGCTGCTAGTGGAAAATCACTTTTGCATAATACGGGATACTATACGTTGAATGCGATACCTGATGGTCCAAGGTTAGACATTCCACTCTTACCGGTTAAACACGACCATTCGACTATGGCAACGGCTTCAGACAAACCCGTTACAAAAGCAAAAACGAGCACTGTGAAGCCTTCTCCAAAATCAACAGCAAAAAGAATTACAACAAAGCCTGCCTCCTGGGGTGCCCCGGATCAAATCATTAGTCTCGGCACAAAACCGGGATTAAAGTTCAGTTTGGACCAGCTTCAGGTGAAAGCAGGAAGCAAAATTCAAATCACGTTCAACAACGACGATGACATGCTTCATAATTTTGTTGTGGTGTCACCGGGAACAGCCGTACAGGTTGGTGAAAATGCCATGAAACTTGGCCTGAAGGGTGAAGAAAACAACTGGATTCCTCAAAGCCAGGAAGTATTGTTCCACACCAAAATTTTGCAACCCCACACGAAGGAAACAATTTATTTCGTTGCTCCAGACAAACCGGGTGACTACACATTCGTGTGCACCGTACCCGGTCATTTCTATTCTATGCAGGGTGTATTAAGAGTAACGCAATAAAAGCGTTCAGCTTTAGCTTAAGCATACAACAAATACAGATCAATCACTCCCTATTACTTCTTTTTGCTTAAGATCTCTTTCAGCGCAACGGCATTGTTAAGCTTTTCTTCTTTGGAAGAATAGAGAAGCAGAATTTTTTTATGCTCTTTTTCTAAACGACGAATCTCGTCCAGGATATCATTTTTGTCCTCAAGTTCCGCTTTATATTTTTTTCTAAACCCCTCCCACTTGGCGGGAT
>JAEZBX010000192.1 GCA_023412765.1 Bacteroidota bacterium | reverse complement strand
AGAGAAATCAGGCGACGTATATCCCTATCTACCTTCGGGACAAGAATGTCTATGCAAAATTTTCGGTCGTTTGGATTCCATGTCGTTCTGATCTTGATTGGGAAATTCAAAATTATGTCGACGGACTTAACTCAGCTTATGAATCTGAGTCGCAAAAGCCGGTATACAGCAAGGTTCGGGCAACGAAATTCGGCTCTAATGATGCCAGACAAATAGACTATGTTGTATCTGATGACGGGCCAAGAGTTGGTTCGTATACTGTCTTCTATTGTGATAATCTTACGGTTATCATCGGACAGCATAGTACGGTAGAGGGACAGCCGATGACTGAGGAGTGTCGTAAAATGATTGAAAGTTCATACTCTTGTAACCAGTAGTGGAAATTCGACATTGAACACATTTTCAATGATTCTGATTATTACGGGACCAGGATAATTATTTTAATATGTCGGCATTTTATTATTTTTCGTGTTTTTCAGTATTGTCCACCTCGTATACGGGTAGGACCCACCTGTTTATCAGAAAACGCTCACCTGATGGTTCCGTCATCCAGAGCGGCGTGAGGGGACGTGCGTTGGCGCGAAGGATCCCGTAGCTAAAGAGCGTTTCTTCGAATCGGTATACAACTGGGAGATAGTGATGAAGGATCACGAAGGACTTAGGAACATGGCAGTGGTTTTTATAGTGGTGAAGGACGGCGTGCATTTTATAGAGTGTAACTCAAATCACTCCAACCACGATTTCCCTTCCCGATCAACGCCACTTTCCATTTTCTTGATTTTCCTTTGATGAACTTTTCCTGTCCAATAGCCTCCACGATGGATTTAAAGCCTTCGAAATAGACTAACTTGTTTATGTTATATCGTGCGGTAAAACATTTTGGATTTTGTTTAGTCCTATGTTCCCAAAGCCTCGTCTCGAGGTCATTGGTGACGCCAACATATAAAGCGGTATGACGCTCGTTAGTAAGAATGTAAACCCAGGCACAGTGCATAATTTAATTACGTCAACAGTGCCTACGACGATTGGAAAATTAGCTAAGGAAAACCTTACGATTACGATTTGCGCGGATTACTATGGATGTTCCCCACGGGATCCTTCGCTCCCCGCAGGGCCATCCCACAAGCCCTCGCTCTGGATGACGATTTCATAGGAGGGGATGAAGGTTGGATACAGGTGTGAGTCGAGCTGCCCTTGGGGTCCCGTCATCCAAAGCGGCGTGATGGGACGTGCGTTGGCGCGAAGGATCCCAGGAATAAGGAAATATTCATTCTTTGTTTGTCTGTAGTGATAACCGTATAGTTGTACTGCTATTAAGGAAACCCTGCTGAAACGAATATTCGATTTTTTGAAGTGATTACTCACAGTAAATAGCGCTCACCAAGTCTGAATTTTATTGTTTAAATTAGTATGACCAAACGTTGAAGTGTTCTGAACTCTTAACCCTTGAAGTATGAAATCAAAAAACTGGTTATTTCTTCTTGGAGTATTATTCGTCGTACTGGGTTTTCAGACTTTTCGCCCCGTCCCCATTCCTGAGGAGAGCGATTGCCTAACTTTAAACGGAACAGTTGCCAGAATTTATGAATCGGGTGTCAAAGACGTTTTCTTTGAGTTAAAGGGAATTGATAAAAAGTTCTACGTGAACCGCGGATTAGAACGGGGACTTGATCTAAACGAATTGCAAGCGGAATTAACCAACAAGGAAATACTTATTAAATATCCTAAATACTGGACTCCTTTGAATCCGGACAACTCCGTTCGGCACATTTCTAAAATTGAATTGGAGGGCAGGACAATTTTTACGGAATTAAACTGAGAGAAAATCAGATTCAGCATGAACTGCCAGTTACCAAATGCGAATACGGTAAAAAAGAGGTATGAGGTATAGGGAAGGACAACATAGTGTGTCAGTTGGATCACAAAGAGCCACGGACCCACAAAGTCCACGACGCACTTGTAGTACTTTCGTGGTGACCTTGGTGCCACCTTCGAGGACGTCGTGACCCGCGTTTATAACTTATACTAACCGAAGGTTATGTTATTCACAAATTTAGAACTGGCCAAACATAAAATATTTTCTAAATTTTGGAGTATGATTGAGAACCTGCAATCGACTTGATGATGGCTTCGAAGAACAAAACAACCTCCACCGACGAGAACGTTGTTGAATTTATAAATTCATTCGTTGACAAGGATCAGAAAAAACAAGATAGCTTTCGTCTTATTGATCTCATGCGGGGATGGTCAGGCTTCGAACCCAAAATGTGGGGACCGACAATTATTGGCTTTGGGAGTTATCATTACAAATATGCCAGCGGTCATGAAGGCGATGCACCTATCATCGGGTTTTCACCGCGCAAGGCAGAGTTCTCCCTTTACGTTGTTGCACCAGGAAATGAAAATAAAAAGCTGCTCGACAAATTGGGTAAGTATAAGATGGGAAAAGCTTGCATCTATTTCAAAAAACTCGATGACCTGAACCTTGACGCGTTGGAACAAATTAGCAGAGCAACAATTAAATTTATAAGCGAAAATTTCAAAGTTGCCAGCAGGGAATAATAGTCGAAGATGTTGTTAGTATCCAGCGCAAGGTAATACGTTAGGTACCCATTGAGTTATTTGATATAACTCACTCAGTATTGCTGACTTTAACAATGATGCAAACCAATCGCAACCAGGACGATTTAAAAATAACGATACATATGGTATCGAGCGTTGACGGATTCATTGGCAAAAAAGACAACAGTGTTTCATGGTTTGAGACTTCACATAGTTATGAGAAGGGGATTGTCGGACAAGATCCTGAAGAATTTCTTAAGGCAATTGATTGCTATATATTGGGATCGCGTACCTATGAGCTTGCGGTTGAACTTTCGAAATCGTATGGGTGGGCTTATGGTGACAAACCGACGATCGTGGTTAGCACCAGAAAATTGAAATCTGACAGACAGAACATCGAATTTTTTTCCGGCGACTTGAACAAACTTGTCGAAGAGCAACTAAAACCGAAGTTTAGAAATGTATGGGTAGTTGGCGGCGCGACCCTTGCGAAAAATTTTTTGCGTCTAAAACTGGTAAATGAAATTAGAGTGAGCATTCTACCGATTATATTGGGAGAGGGATTGCCCTATTTTGATCATATAGGGCAGGAGGTTGTATTACATTTGAAAGACACCGTAGCATATAAAAATGGAATGGTGGAATTATTTTATGACGTGGTAAACTGATGGATTTTATGTTTTCTAAAGCAAATGCATTATGAACCAACAAGGAATGTCGGCAGAGGTAGACCAATTTTTTTATTCAAGGGGATATATATCGGTTCGCTTGCGTCAAAGTGTTGCCGGTCCACCACTCATTAATGTAAAGATAAATGATGTGGATGGCGTTTATATTCTTGACTCTGGAGCCGGCCAAACCGTGGTCGATTCCAAACAAGCCGAATACTTAAAATTGAAAATGGATTACAAGGAAACAGCATACACTGGTGGAGGAGTGGGGGCACACGGTATTGAAAACGTGCCATCGTACAACAATAAATTGGCGATAGGTAACTATCGAATTGATGACCAGGCTGTCGCCGTGATGTCGCTATCAACGGCATGGGAGTCATTGTCCCAGATAGGGATGCACGATGAATTATTCGGCATCATCGGCGTTGATGTATTATCCAAGGGTAATGCGATTATTGATTTTCGCACAATGTCACTTTATCTAAAGAACGTAGAAGGGGCCGAGTTAGATCAGCCTAACCATTGAATCTGCATAGATGGTTTTAAAACTTGACTCGGACCATGGTCAGATGGAAAGCTGTGCCTGGGCGATATTCTTAATTGAAACACGCTTTCATGAAAATCATACATACTGATAGCCTGACATCGCGACAGAAAGAACAGATCGTAAATCTTTGGAACGATCAATATCCGAAGGATTTGTCTCTTGACGGGGTTAAAGGATTCGATGAATACCTCGACAAACTTTCAGACAAGCATCATCTGCTACTCATTGATGAGAACGAGATTTTTGGTTGGTTGATTTATTTCATGCGCGATGGAGAGAGATGTTTTGCAATGTTGTTGGATCCCCGGCTGCAGGGAAAAGGTATGGGGACAGCATTACTCCGCAAAGCAATGGAATTAAATACAGAGTTGGTTGGCTGGGTGATAGATACGAACGATCACCTGAAGAACGACGGTAGTTTTTACAGATCGCCCGTTGAGTTCTACAAGAAAGTTGGATTTGATGTACTCGCGGATGTTGTTACGGAGAAGAATGGAATTAGGGGGATAAGGGTCTTTTGGCGTGCTGAATAGACTTTGGTATTAAAAGGGATAGGGAGTAAGGAATAAGGAATAGGGGGTGCGCACTTTGATATCCGCGCTTATTCCCTAACCTTTCTTACGCTTTTTTAAAAGTAATGTGAGCAATAGGGAATAAGGAGCACACTCGTTGGGGACCACCTTACTCCCTATTCCCTATTCCTTATTCCCTTCTTTTTCCATACGCGGAGTCGAAGAACCCCTCTTATTTAATCAGGCTGGTTACAGCAGAATAGTGAATCGAGCCGACCGATTACTGATTACCAACTGATTACCGATCACCTACCGATCACCGATTACTTTTCCCGAATGGATTGGTTACAGAGGTTCACGAATCAGTATTAAAATCTGCTAAGCATCCCTCACGTTGCAGGCAACCTAAAACAAATTTTTTTAACGAATTATGATGGCAGTTATCGCAATTTTCATTTGGGCACTATTGCCCATCTCAACCGAAGTCAAATGTTCAGAGCACAAAACAGGTACATTTTCTCTTAAGGATGAATCCCTCGGAAGTGATCATCTCATTGTACGCACCGACTCCATTCAGACAGAAACAGATTTAAACACTGGCGCGAAATCAAAGTACAAAGTTACCTGGGTAACGGATTGCGAGTATGAACTAAACATACTTGAAGGTGGACCTGAAATCATGGACTTTTACAGGGACAAAACTTTGATCATCCAGATAACGGATGTGACAAAGGATGGCTACCGGTTCCAGGGTTTTATTAAAGGAACGGATAGAGTGGTTACGCAGGTGTTAAAGAGAGTGAAGTGACTTGAGTCATCTGAATGGGTAGTTCTGGTAACTCTTGAATGTGAAAGGGAATAAGGAATAAGGAATAGGGGGTGCGCGCACTTTGATATCTGCCGTTTTTCCCTGGCCTTTTTTTACCCTTAATAAGTTTATGAGGAATAAGAAGCACACTCGTTGTGAACCGCCCCTACTCCCTGTTCCCTATTCCTTATTCCTTCTATTCATAGGAAAAAGGATGTAAATTCTCCCACATTTGATAAGCTGAATGTTTAATCTCCCTTCAACCATCATGAGAACACGGCTAGTCATTTGCATCATGTTGCTAGTATCCGTCGCGTGTTCGGATAAGAAAAAAACTGATAAAGAAGATCTTAAGGTTTTTATGATTGAGGACGTTGATTCGCGATATGATCTCGGATTCAAATTTCCGAAGTCTATTGTCCGTATTAAGGAGATGGAAACTTTTGATCACCTCGATACTACCGACAATGACCTCAACTGGATTTTTGATGTGCAGTACGACAATCCAGAGTTGGATTGCTTTTACGATTCACTGGACACAAGAGTGAATATCATTATCCACGCCGGACCGAGATTGGATATAAGCAACAAGCAGAGAAGTCAAAGTTATTTTTCTGTGCCGACAGTCAAGCTAGACAAAATCTTCCCGGTAGAATCCGACAGTGTCAAAATTATTTTTGACTCCGGAAAGAAAACCTATAAAGACAAGACGTACTTTAAACGCATCTATAAGCGCACCCGACGAATCGACCGTGCAGCTGCGTATTATTTCATCTCGAGTAAATGGCATTCTGCCCTAGTGATTGTGAACAGTCCAGGCGAGGTGAATTTGGATCGATATGTTCTGGATTTTCTTGCCTACGCCAAGCAGTGAATTTTGTTCAGGTATAAGGTATAGGGTATAAAGGTATAAGGCGGTACGCACGTTGATATCCGACCCTATTCCCTAGTCCCTACTCCTTATTCCCCCTATACCCTATACCCTATACCTTCCGTATAAAAACAGCTGTCAACTTTTTTCAACTACAACAATGATAGATTTGGATACATCCCTGATCCACCAACTCCCAACCTTTGCTAAAGGAAAAAACAAAAAAAGTAATGGAACAGAAATCAGAAAAAAACAAAATCGCCGTAATAACCGGCGGAAGCAGAGGGTTAGGTAAAAACATGGCTTTAGCACTCGCTAAGAAGGGAATCGATGTATTACTAACCTACAACAGCAACAAGGAAGCTGCGCTGGAGGTGGTTTCACAAATTGAATCATGGGGACAGAAAGCATATGCCTTGCAATTGGATACCAGTAAGGTTAAATCGTTTGACGGTTTTATCTCACAAGTAACGGATACGCTGGAGGCCGGTTCAGGCAGTCCGAATTTCGATTTTCTTATTAACAATGCTGGAACTGGTCTATACCGAATGGTATCGGAAACGTCCCTGGAAGAAATCGATGAAATAATTGACATACATTACAAAGGAGTTTTCGTTCTGACACAAAAGGCGTTACCATTTCTAAATGACGGCGGCAGCATTATCAATATCTCTTCTGGTTTGGCAAGGATGACATTGCCGGGTTACTCGATATACGCGTCTATCAAAGCCGCAGTGGAGACTCTTACCCGTTACCTGGCTAAGGAACTTGGACCTAGGAAAATTCGGGTGAATGTTGTGGCTCCTGGTGCTATTGAAACGGACTTCGCCGGGGGGCACACCCGCGATAACAAAGACATTAATCGGATGATCGCGAACGCTACCGCCCTTGGAAGAGTGGGATTGCCAGATGATATCGGGGGAGTTATTGCGTTTCTCTGCACGGAGGATGGCCGGTGGATAAATGGTCAACGGCTCGAAGTGTCGGGTGGACAAGCTTTATAAAATATTATCTTTGAATATGGCTAATTCAAAATTGGTACGAATAGAGTCGATCGCTGAGCTGCATCGGTTAAAAGGTTTGCCGCCGCCGTTGCATCCATCTATCAGTGTAATTGATTTCTCGAAATTGGAGCTTCCACATGATCCCGAAACAATTGTTTCCAGCTATTTCACAATTTCGATCAAGAGAGGTGTAGGAAAAATGTTTTATGGACAGCAGCAATATGATTTCGACGAAGGTGTGATGTATTTTATGGCCCCCAATCAACTATTGCGCGTATCGCCTTCTCCTCAACCAGACACGCAACGATCGGGCTGGATCTTATTGGTTCATCCCGATTTTTTGTGGAATTCTTCCCTTGCAAAAAAAATAAAGAATTACGAGTATTTTGGTTATTCAATAAATGAGGCACTGTTTCTTTCTGATAAAGAAGAACGAATTATAACCGACATCATTTTAAATATAAAACAGGAATACCATTCCAATATTGATAAATTCACGCAAGACATAATCATTTCACAAATTGAAACGTTGCTGAACTATGCAGAGCGTTTTTATCAGCGACAATTCATCACGCGAAAAGTCACAAATCATCAGATACTTGATCGCCTGGAAAAGTTGCTGGATGATTATTTCAACAGTGACCAGGTAATTGCGAAAGGCTTGCCAACCGTTCAATATATTGCTGAGACATTAAATGTGTCACCCAACTATTTGAGCGGCTTGCTGAAAGCGCTTACCGGACAATCGACCCAACAACATATTCACGATAAGCTCATTGAAAAAGCGAAAGAGAAATTATCGACGACAACTTTATCGGTGAGTGAAATCGCTTATGATCTTGGCTTCGAGCATTCGCAATCATTCAGCAAATTGTTTAAGACAAAGACAAACTTTTCTCCTTTGGAATTCAGGCAATCGTTCAACTAGTTGTTTTTCTAATCATGTTAACCGTAGATGTACACAACGTTAGTTTTAAATCCCACGGACTAACATGTGCCGGCAACCTGTATTTACCGCAAGGGCATAGTAAGCCTTTACCCTGTATCGTGTTCGCCAATGGATTTTCGGGGACGAAGGATTGGATTCTGCCTGCTTTCGCCGAACGGTTTGCACAACAAGGATTGGCGGCATTTACTTTCGATTACCGATACCTGGGCGAAAGTGAAGGTGAGCCGAGACAGCTGATTGATCTTGAATCTCAGCGCGCTGACCTTCGGCAAGCACTCCAATTGGTCAGGTCCGATTCCCGAATTGATGGAAGTCGGATAGCGTTGTGGGGTACGTCGCTCGGAGGAAGCCATGCGGTAGAAGTCGCTTCTGTAGACAATAGTATTGCTGCTGTAGTGTGCAACATGCCAGCACTTGATTCTGTGAAGGGTTCAAATTTTAAGGCGAAAGCAAAGGCTGCAAATGCAACGTTCGCGGTGATTGTGTCTACTACACTGCGGCTGATGATGTGGGGGCTGGCAGATCGGATAAAAGGGCTTCTCGGGTTGTCTCCCTATTACATAAAGGTTTACGGCGCTCCCGGTGAGTCTATCTTTACTGATCCCAATCTCGTAGATCGTTTTAAGAAGTTGGGCAACAGTGGAAGCAGGTGGCAGAATAAGGTTGCGGCAAGGGTTTTATTTAATTTGCCCCGCTATAAGTATGGAACGATCGAGCGCATAAAAGCACCTATCTTCGTCGCACTTGCGGCAAATGATATAGAACTTAACAACAATTATGTGAGGGAGAAGTTTGCAGGGTCTGGTGCTGAAATTCGGGAATATCAATACGATCATTTCTCCATGTATCATGATCAGGCCTTTGAAGACGTGGTAAAGGATCAGATTATTTTTCTGAAAAAGCATTTGCTTCGCTAAAGAGTGAATCGTTTGATTTGTCACACTACATTGGAAAATGGAACCAAGAATAGAAACACTTCAGGAAAAGAAACTTGTAGGCAAACGTGTTCTGATGAGCGTTGCAAATAACACAACTGCTGAACTTTGGAGAAGTTTTATGCCCAGGCGCGGGGAGATCACTAACAAACTCACAAGTGATTTTATTTCGATGAGCATTTACAGACCAGCGCATTTCGTGGAATTCAAACCTACTAACGAATTCGAAAAATGGGCTGCGGTCGAGGTGGAGGGGTTTGAAAATGTCCCAGCGGATATGGACACATTCATCTTGCCGGGTGGACTTTATGCTGTCTTCGACTATAAGGGTAAAAGCAGCGATAGCTCTATATTCCGATACATCTTCACAACGTGGCTGCCAGGATCTCAGTTTGAGTTAGATGCAAGACCACACTTCGAAATCCTGGGAGAAAAATACAAGAACAATGATCCCGAGTCCGAGGAAGAAATTTGGATCCCTGTTAGACAGCGGTTATGATCCCTTGAGGGTTTGTAGTAATTTCAAGGAATAGGGAATAGGGAGTAAGGAATAGGGGCAGAACTTTTCGATAAGGTCCCTATTCCTTATTTATTCCTTATTCACTATTCCCCCTATACCCTATACTCTATACCTTTCTAACCGAAACCTTTCACCCTTTTTCACGCGCGAGTTGTAATTACTTAGAAATTGACATGAATTATCAAACCTTTGAGCCCCATCCTGATTTACAATCTATAATCAAATGCCATTGGATTTTAGAGGTTCCCGCCGACCCCAACGCGGAGAGGCAACGCATCATTCCCGATGGTTGCATCGAAATGATATTCATGCTTGGTGACGATGTTAAACGATTTACGAGTAAAGACGAATTTATCATTCAACCACGCGCGATGGTAATCGGACAGATCACAGAACCATTTTTTGTCCAACCGTCAGGATTCGTCAGTTCTTTTGCAACGCGTTTCTATCCCTATGGTTTCGCAAACTTTTCTACATTACCCATAGCAGATCTTGCAAACAAAGAAACACCAATTGATTTTTTGTTTGGAGAAAACGTATCAAAAGAGTTGGAGCGACAAATTATGCAGGCGGAAGATACATCAGCCAGGATAAAGATCATCGAAAATTTTTTCCTGGAAAGGCTCCATCACAAGTCAACCATTGATAGCATTGTGAAGAACACTATTGATGCGATTCTTTCAACTGGTGGCAGTGCTTCAATAAATGAGATCGTTAAAAACGATGCTTCAAAAAGAAGACAGCTTGAGAGGAAATTTATGAAGCAGATAGGAATGAGTCCCAAGCAAATGGGCAGAGTTATCAGATTGCAGGCGGCATTGCAACGTTTGCTCAATCAACAATCGAAAAGTTTTACATCTATTGCGTACGAAAGTGAATACTACGATCAGGCGCATTTCATAAAAGATTTCAAAGAATTCACAGGCATCACGCCAAAAGATTTTCTACAGGATAACACGATGATGCTTTCCTCAATTTTCTACGGTAAGAAGTAGACTGTCGCATTCTTACAATTTCTGTCTGCATTAGTGATGTAATCTGCACTCAATATCGGCGCCTGGCTGAAAGATCAGGTGCTTGCTACTTTTCATCAATTAAAAGAAAGCGATATGAAAAAACTAATTTCCATTGTCGAAATACCCACGACTGATTTTGCAAGAGCTGCCTCATTTTACAAATCCATTTTGAACACCGACATTGAAGAAATGGAAATGGGCGGAATAAAGATGGGCTTATTATCAAATAATGGAGAAGACGTCTATGTCCAATTGATCCATGGAGCGGAATATAAACCGTCGGCCGACGGGGTGATGGTATATCTCAATTGCGGTAACGACCTTCAGCAAGTCGCAATTAAAGTAGAAGAAAACGGCGGAAGAATAATTATTCCCAAGACTGAGATTGGACCTGACATAGGTTTTTACGCCATGTTTACCGATACCGAGGGGAATAAATTGGGATTGTATTCTACCTCATGAACCAGAGTTACCATAAATGATAAATTTCTCGGACAAACTGGCATTAAGTACTTTTGGACCAATGATTGAAGATGTGATCCAGTTCAATAACACAAACCAATGAAGTCCATCCCGAGATTGGTATTACACTATCTTAGAAGACAATTATGGGCATTGATAGTAGCCTATATGTTGGGTTTGCACAATTTCTACACTGGGGAAGACAAAACTACCGACGACATCACCATTAGGATAGAGCACCAAGAAGCTCAGGAAAATGAAGGAATGAAAGATTGAATAAGGTACTCACCCGATTTTGTCATATTTTGAGGATCTGATCAAAGGAATTTCGGTATAGGGAAATATTAGGAATAGCGGCTAATGGTGCGCACGTTGCGACCATCCCTATTCCTTCTATAACTTGACAAAGTACTCCGATGTGTAATTGTCTATCTTAAACAAAATTTTGCAAAGGTGGATGAAGAAAAATGCTGCTGATCTTTTTTGAATCCCAGGCTAACCTCGTTACAATGACTCACAGTATTAGTTTCAAGATATCATTTCTTACCGGCCTTGTTCTTTTCTCAACGTCAGGCTATGCACAATAAATACGCGGACAGGTAATGGATCTTGCTAGCCGAAAACCAATAATGTATGTTAACATT
>JAEZBX010000010.1 GCA_023412765.1 Bacteroidota bacterium | reverse complement strand
TATTGGGTCGAGCTGATGGGAAGCGTTCACAATCTCTCGAATATGTTCTGACGTATCAGGGGAGGTATAATGAACCGGAGCAATATGAGAACGTAATCATTCGTGCAAACCCTGAGGGTGAAATACTGCGCTTGAGAGATATAGCCAACGTTGAACTTGGAAGTGAATTCTACGACATCTATTCCAATCTAGACGGCCATCCGTCCGCGGCAATTACATTGAAACAAAACTATGGGAGTAATGCCAGTGATGTAATAGCGCGCGTCAAGGAAAAACTTGAAGAAATCAGAGTAAGCTCATTCCCTCCAGGCATGGAGTACCAGATAAGTTACGACGTATCAAACTTCCTGGATGCATCGATTGAGAAAGTAATTCATACCCTTGCCGAGGCTTTTGTGCTTGTAGCGCTTGTTGTTTTTGTTTTCCTCGGAGATTGGCGTTCAACTCTGATACCAACGCTTGCGGTACCTGTTTCGCTCATCGGAACTTTTATTGTCATGCAAATATTCGGGCTGAGCATCAATCTCATCACCCTCTTTGCATTGGTCCTGGCAATCGGGATTGTTGTTGATAACGCGATTGTGGTGGTAGAAGCGGTTCATGCGAAGATGGAGGAAGAAGATTTGACAGCGTACAAAGCAACGAAGAAAGTGGTTCATGAAATCAGCGGAGCCATTATAGCGATCACCTTGGTGATGACTGCGGTATTTATTCCTGTTGCATTTATGTCCGGCCCTGTTGGAATTTTCTACCGGCAGTTTTCCATCACAATGGCTACTGCGATTATACTTTCCGGTATAGTGGCACTCACACTAACGCCCGTGTTATGCGCAATGCTGCTAAAGAAAAAGCATGGAGCGCAGAAAAAAAACCTGTTAACCCGATCGCTAGATGCGTTCAATTCCGGTTTCGAAAGTTTGACTGGGAAATATGTGAGCTTATTAAAAACCATTGTAAGCAGACGCATGGTAACATTTGGAATGCTGGCATTCTTCTGTGTAGCGATATGGATGTCTGCAGTTTCTCTTCCGTCCGGATTCATTCCTGCGGAGGATCAGGGGATGATTTATGCAATCATTCAAACACCTCCGGGTGCTACACTTGAAAGGACCAACGACATCTCAAGAAAACTGCAAGCAATAGCGGAAGAAGTTGAAGGGATTGAATCCGTTTCTTCATTGGCAGGTTATGAAGTTTTGACAGAGGGACGAGGATCAAATGCAGGAACCTGTCTCATCAACTTAAAAAACTGGTCTGATAGAAAGAATACGGCAGATGAAATTATAGAGATCCTGGAAGAAAAGTCACATGAGATTCCCGGAGCGACTATAGAATTCTTTCAGCCTCCGGTTGTACCTGGATATGGTGCAGCAGGAGGATTCGCATTGCGTCTCCTTGACAAAACCAATAGTGGCGATTATAAAGAATTTGAAAAAGTGAACGACGACTTCATGAACCAGCTACGCACTCGAAAGGAGCTGACTGGATTGTTCACCTTCTTCGCGGCTAATTATCCTCAATACGAACTTGAAATAGACAACCAGGCTGCAATGCAGAAAGGTGTTTCAATCGGTAAGGCGATGGATAATCTCTCGATATTGATTGGCAGTAGTTATGAATTGGGATTTATTCGGTTCGGAACTTTTTATAAAGTGTTCGTGCAGGCGGCTCCCGATTACAGGAGACTTCCTCAAGACCTGATGAACCTGTTTGTTAAAAATGATCATGATGAGATGGTACCCTATTCATCTTTCATGAGAATCAAAAAAACACAAGGCTTAAATGAAATCACCCGGTACAATATGTATACATCGGCGGCAATCAACGGCTCACCTGCTGACGGATATAGTAGTGGTGAAGCGATCGAGGCAATTCAGGAAGTAGCCAAAAGTCTTCCTCGAGGTTACGACATCGATTGGGCCGGTCTTGCAAAAGATGAAGTTGCTCGAGGTAATGAAGCAGTTTATATTTTCATTGTAGTTCTCGCTTTCGTTTACCTGGTGCTTGCGGCGCAATATGAAAGTTTCGTATTACCGTTGGCTGTAATCCTTTCGCTACCGGCTGGTGTCTTTGGTTCGTTCCTTTTGCTAAAGGTCATGGGGCTGTCGAATGATATTTATGCACAGGTCGGGCTTGTGATGCTAGTAGGCTTGCTGGGTAAGAATGCCATCCTTATTGTGGAGTTCGCGGTTCAGAAACACCAGCAGGGAATGTCGGTTCTGGATGCAGCCATAGATGGAGCCAAGGTTCGCTTTCGCCCTATTTTGATGACCTCTTTTGCATTCATCGCAGGATTGATTCCATTGGTCTTTGCAGCTGGACCGGGCGCCATAGGTAACAGAACCATTGGAGGCTCTTCGTTGGGAGGTATGCTTCTCGGTACCGTGTTCGGGGTTGTGGTAGTGCCCGGATTGTACTACATGTCGGGAAAATTCATAGAGAATCGCGCCCTGATAAGAGATGAAAGCGAAAACCCGTTGAGCGAAGAATTCGCACCGGATGAAGAAATTGATGATGAATTAAAAGAAGAACTTCAAGGAAATGTCTAGGATACTAAATACATTTTTGTGGGCAGCCGGGATTGTCCTGGCAATGTCGGCGTGTGCCCCGACCGTTAACCCCAGAACAGAAAGCAGGAATCTGCCGCATACTTTCAACAATTCCAGCGATACAACAAATATTGCAAGAGTAAGCTGGCGCGAGTTCTTTGATGATCCGTACCTGATTTCTTTAATCGATACTGCACTCAGGAACAATCAGGAACTCAACATTACATTGCAAGAAATTGAAATTGCAAGGAATGAAGTACGTGCAAGGAAAGGTGAATACTTGCCTTACGTTGATGTAAGGGCGGGTGCCGGTGTTGAGAAGGTAGGACGATACACCCACCAGGGCGTTACCGACGCTACCACGGAATACGAACCTGGAAAGGAGATGCCGGACCCTTTGCAAGATTACCTTCTGGGCGCTTTCGCTTCATGGGAAGTGGATATTTGGCACAAGCTTCGTAATGCCAAACAGGCGGCGATGTTAAGATACCTGTCGAGCATTGAAGGCAAAAACTTTATGGTTACGCGCCTGGTATCAGAGATTGCAAATTCGTACTACGAACTTCTTGCATTTGATACACAACTCGAGATCCTGCAACGAAATATTCAAATTCAGCAGAATGCGCTTGAAATTGTAAGGCTGCAGAAAACGGCTGCGAGAGTAACTGAACTTGCTGTTCGGGAATTTGAAGCAGAGGTTCTGAAAAACCAAAGCAAGCTATACTACGCACAGCAGAAGATTGTCGAAACTGAAAACAGAATTAATTTTCTGATCGGTCGTTATCCGCAGCACATTGATCGCGACCCTCGGACCTTTAATAAAGAATTCCCTGATATTTTTCAGGCTGGAATTCCTACCCAGTTATTGGAGAACCGACCCGATATCAGGCAAGCAGAGTTAGAACTTGAGGCTGCGAAGCTGGACGTCAAAGTGGCCAAGGCGAGATTCTATCCAGGCCTTGGAATTCTTGCAGGTGTTGGGGTTCGAGCATTTGATCCAAGTCACTTGGTAAAGACTCCCGAATCTATTTTCTACTCACTCGCAGGAGACCTTACAGCGCCGCTGATAAACAGGAATGCGATCAAAGCTTCATACTACGGCGCAAACGCAAGACAGATACAAGCTGTATACGAATTTGAACAGACCGTACTGAACGCTTTTGTGGAGGTAGCCACACAGTTGTCGAACGTTGATAATTTACAAAAAAGTTATCGACTGAAAGACCTCGAAGTACAAGCGCTAACAGAATCCATCACAATCTCCAATAACCTATTTAGGTCCGCGCGGGCTGAGTATATGGAGGTGCTCCTTACGCAACGCGATGCTTTGGAATCCAGGTTTGAATTAGTTGAAACAAGGAAAGAACAGCTTTCTGCGAAAGTAAATATATACCAGGCATTGGGAGGTGGATGGAATTGAAACCGACCACAATGAAATCTAATTCTGTAAAATAAACTCGGAAGGAGTACGGCCAAATTGTTTTTGAAAACATTTCGTGAAGTAAGATGGATCATTAAATCCAACCATGAACGCAACCTCAGCGATACTGGCCACCTGGTTGTTGAGGAGCTCAGCTGCTCGCTTGAGGCGCATAATCCGGATAAAATCGCCTGGCGATTGATCGGTTAGCGCTTTGAGCTTGCGGTGTAGCTGAGTGCGGCTCATGCCCGCCTCCCGGCCGAATGCTTCCACTCCAAAGGTGGAGTCACCGATGTGTTCTTCTACGATCTTCATGACGTGCTGCAACAACTTCTCATCCATGGATGTCATGGGTATGGAGGCCGGCTGCAGTGTAATTTCACGGCTGAATCGCTCCCTTAACTTGCGTCGACCTTCGATCAGATTTTTGACGCGAGCTAACAGCTCATGCTCTTGGAATGGTTTGGTGAGGTAGTCATCGGCTCCTGTTTCAAGACCTTCAATTTTACTTTCGCCACTTGCCCGCGCGGTGAGCAGGATAACCGGGATGTGGTCAGTCCTTTTGTCATTCTTCAGCATATGACAAAGCTGAACTCCATCAATCTTGGGCATCATAACATCGCTGATGATGAGATCAGGAATTTGCGCAATAGCAAGATCATATCCCTCCTGCCCGTTCGCTGCTTCAATGACGCGACACGGAAAGGCAGTTTCCTCCGCCAGACATTGTCCCAGGAAGCGACGCAGATCATCGTTGTCCTCTACTATTAATACCAGTGGTGACGATGGATCAGTATCACTTTCCAGATCAACAGTCGCGGTTGGTAAGTTCGCAGCATCGCCTGAAAATTCTTCTGCGTGTATCCCGGTCGATATCGTGTCGCCATTCAACGCAACTTTACCTTGCACTTCTACATGCTTTTGGTTGACCAGTTCCAGAGGTAACACCACGGTAAATTGCGTCCCCTTTCCCGGTTCGCTGGACACACTGATTGAACCCTGATGTAATTCAACCAATTCCCGCGTAAGAGCAAGTCCGATGCCCGTTCCCTCCTGCTCTCGCGTGAGTGAATTATCCACCTGGTAGAAGCGATCGAAAATCCTGTCAAGCTTCCCGGCAGGGATTCCCGCGCCACTATCGCGAACACAAAATTCTGCCTGAATGTATGTCTTATCAGATTGTGAATTACGGCTTAATGATGGTGTCTTCAATCGAAGTGATATCGTAACTTCTCCCGACGGGGGTGTAAACTTGAATGCATTTGAAAGCAAGTTATTTAACACTTTCTCCAGTTTGTCTTCATCGAAATATGTCAACAGGGTTCCTGCGGGCGACTGCACCTGAAAATTGATTTTCTTTGCTTCAGCAAGTGAAGCAAAAGAAGCAGTGACCTTGCGCATGAATTCGATCATATCTCCGGGGTGCACCTCAAGTTTCATCCGGCGTGCTTCGAGTTTTGAAAGATCAAGCAATTCGTTTACCAGATAAAGCAATTTGCGAGCATTGCGCTGCATCGCTTCGTAGAGAGCTTTCCTGCGACCGTTCTCTGATTGGTCAGCTAATAATTTATCTAAGGGACTAAGAATTAGAGTAAGTGGAGTACGAAACTCGTGAGAAATGTTTGCAAAGAATCGGGATTTTAATTTATCCATTTCAAGGATCTGCTCGGCTTTCATCTGTCTTACCTTTTGCTCACTTTTTTTCCGTTCCACTCTTTGCAAGTACTTTAGTGTTGCATAGAGGCATCCGACAAAAGCCAATGCATATGATACGTATGCCCACCTCGTTAACCACCATGGAGGCTCGACTATTACAGCCACAGAACGTTCCGCCCACATGCCATCGCTATTGGCGGCTTTTACTCTAAACACATATTCACCCGGTGGCACATTATAGTAATACGCTGTATTTTCATCGCCAGCCTTTCGCCACGCGTTGTCAAGATTTTCCATCATGAAAAGGTGTTGGTTGTCTTTGGGACTTCTATAATGGATACCTGCAAAATCGAATGAGAATACATTCTGATTATAATTAAGTCGAATCTCCTCAGCTGAAGACAAAGGAACTTTCAAGGGACTTTCATCACCACCAACGATTACCGGCTTGTCCCCGATACGAAAATCAGAAAATGCAATTTGTGGTGGTCGTGAATTTCCTTTCATTTGAGACGGAGTAACAATAAAGTACCCGCTGCCTCCACCAAAATATATGTCGCCATTGTTTGCTTTGTGAATAGCCGTACCGTTATAGAAGATCGGATCGGTATAGCGACTAAAAATGAGAACTTCATTGCGCGTGGGATTTATCCGACAAATTCCTATGGAAGCATTTACCCACAACGATCGCTGGTTATCCTCCACTATACCATTAACAACCATGTTATCGGGAAGCTCGCCGTTTGGTCCGGTAAAACGCGAGAAAGAAGTTCGCTCGAGATTACTTTTGTATAATCCAGTCGAAGTTCCGATCCACAATATTCCTTCCGAATCCTGCCATAGATTGTGAATGTTAGCGTGAGAAAGATAGTGTTGAAATTTTTCCGTTTCCGGAATGAACTTGTTCAGTCCGCCGCCGCGTGTCCCGATCCATATTGTGCCTGATCTGTCTTCAAAGATTCGATACACCTCACCAATGCTGAAACTGGTAGTGTCATTTGGATTATGTCGGTAATTTATAAGTTTACCTGTATCTCGATCTTTCCTTACGACCCCTGCCCCTTCCGATAAAATACCAAACCAAAACGAACCGCGACCATCTTCATGAATAGCGCCAATTCCATGGGTGATCAGGGTACTGTCACCTTCTGTATTAAAACTTTCGAGAGAAAACGTAGTTCTATTATGATCAAACTTGTTCAAACCATTTCCGGTGCCGACCCACAATGTGCTTTTACTATCGAGCAACAAAGCCCCGATTCTGTTATTACTCAGACTTTTTCGGTTACCATTCTCATGTAAAAAGTGTTGTTCTTTTCCGGTAGCAGGATCCTTTCTCACTAGTCCTTCGTCTGAGCCATACCAAATTGCGCCTACCCTATCCGTTAGTATCTGAGTTACCGGACGACCTGTAGGAAAATATGGAATGTTCTTAGGTAAGGGATCAACGCGGTACAGACCTCGCCAATACCCTATCCACAAGAGTCCATCCCGGGTAACACACGCCCACCACGGTACCTCCATCTCAAGGCCTGATTCGGGATCCTTAAAATTTGGGTAGTGGGTAACTTCCCGTGTTTTCGGGTCAACCCTATTGAGACCATTTCCAAAAGTCCCTATCCAGATGCTCCCTGTAGCATCCTCAATAATAAATGTGATATGATCGTCGGCATGCGGGCGAATCCTTTTTTGAGGAGGCCGACTTAACTTTTTTGGATTTGATGGATCGTGCGGATGACGTTGAAATGTTCCGTGTACTCTGTCCATCGTATGTAATCCATCACCAGCCGTACCAACCCAGAATGTACCTCGGCTATCTTCAAATATTGCTTTTACCTTGTTGTCAATGAGCGATTGATTATTTCCGGGATCGTGCATGTAGCGCAGGAATCTCCCCGTTTCTTTATCAAAGCGGTTCAGTCCTCCTTCATCAGTCTCTCCACCCTGTCCATCCCACACGCTACCGGTACCAACCCAAATCGTCCCCTGTCGGTCTTCATATACCTTCATAATCCTGTTACAACTGAGGCTATACGGGTCGTCGAATTGATGAACATAGCGCTTGAATTCTCCGGTTTGTGGATTGAAATGATTGAGCCCATTTTGAGTACCCACCCAGAGCATTCCGTCGCGGTCTTCGATGATTGTCCTTACCGTATCATTACTTATGCTTTTCTCATTGTCAGGATTAAATCGGTAATGAACAAAGTTCCCGGTGGAAGGATCCAGTCGGTCGAGCCCTTGACCCAGAGTACCAATCCAGATGAATCCCTTGCTATCTGCAAAAAGGGATTCCATCCAATTACCCCCCATTGAATTCGGATTTTGTGGATCATTTGTGTAGAGTTTGTACTTGTAGCCATCGTAACGCCTGAGCGCTGATTGGTAGGTTCCGATCCACATGTATCCATTTAGATCCTGAACGCCGGAAACCGTTCCCGGATGCAAACCGGTTGGAGGGGGTATGCGAGTAAACTCGAGCTCTTGAGACAGGGATGGGCCAGCGGCAGAAATCAATATCAGGAAGGCAATGAGCCGGAAGGGTTTCATATTTGCTTACACGGTGTTTAGGTGTTTAGGTGTTTAGGTGTTTAAGTGTTTAGGTGTTTAAGTGTTTAAGTGTTTAAGTGTTTAAGTGGTGCTCCTCTGCAAATGTGCAATAGAGCCATAAGATCGAGTGGTAACATTGTTCCAATTGCTGGAAGATTTGTGCCGAGCTAAGGTTTTATAACGAAAATAATTAACGGCAGGACACAATGGCGCAGGACATCACAAGAATTTGTACTACCCTTCCCAATAGTGGAAAGCCTTCCATCCCTTGTGAGCCCTGCCCCCTTATACCTTATACCTTATTCCCTATTCCTTATTCGTTTTACTACGAATCTCTAGAACAGCACAGAAACAATTAATTATTCCCATGCCCTTTAAAAGGAACACTATTAATCAATCTCCCCACCTTCTCACCTTGCGCCAATCCGACTTCAGCCGATATCTTGTAGTGAATGCCGCCGAGCACTCGTGATAGACCGGCTTCTTCAGCATAAGCCTTTGGACTGCTATAGGTTCGTGCTCCGTAAAGATTTTCATGTGTGCGATCGACAAAAGAATGGTTCTTGCCAAAAAAGCTGGCGAGGACAGTTGATGAGGCTCCTCCGATTACAGAGTGTGCAGATGGATACTCAGGATGAGGAGGTGTACCGACCACGGTGTTCCATTCTGAATGTCCCATCACATTTCTGATGTAGGACATCGGGCGAATAAGATTGTAGGTGTATTTCGCTTTGAACACACAAATCAATGCTTCATTTATTGCAATGCCATGTTTCGCATAAACCATCACTGCGTCATCCAGTTTATAATTATTTTTTGTAATCAACTGAGTGGCTATATGCGTGTAGTGTCCTGGGGTACCATAATTTCCGGGAAGGTCAGCCCAGTGCTTAGCAATCTTGATTTGTTCTTCTGTGAGTGTGAGCGAAATGTCGTACAATTCCTTGGCCATGTTATAAAAGACAGAACCATTTTCTTCCGAATAAGCCGGAGGTGGTGGAGGCATAGTCGCATTCGCGCTATTTTCAACAAAGGAGCGATTATCTCCCCAATAAGGCCGGATTGGTTTCGGGCTTGCAGGCGATGTAGGAATCCATTTGCCAGGACCAGTTGGCGGAACATAAGTATCGCTTGTTGCTTTAAGATATGCCTCGTGACCTCCATCTGTTTTTGACCATTCAAAGATTTTGGTCGCAATGCCTCTACCATAGTCAGCAGATTGCCCCGCGATTTGCGCGTTTGATTGCGATTGATATACTGAATGGAGAGCAGCCTCCAGCGAATCGATAGATTGCTGATTCGCCTGTGACGTGTTTCCATACAAATTCTTCAAGATACAAGCCATCGCAGCATTGGCGCTTGCCGCCCAGTGGATGTGTTGCTTATCAGGAATATTGTTAATATTTGTTCCGATCCGAGGCGAAACCACTGAACGATAGCCAGGCATCCCTTTAACAACCGATTCATAAAGGGCAAGGCCGGAATAAGCAAACGCGCGACTTGCAACTAACGGATCGAACCCTGATGTCGTTTTGGTGAGATGTTGCTGAAGGTTTATCCATTGGATCGCAACATCGGCAGGATACTTCTTTGTTAAGTTCAGACTGCCGGGATTCTCTCCATGGGGCGATTTGTGTGGAAAATCGTCGCAGCTTATCGCAACGGCCAACATAGCCGCAACGAACGTTGCAATTTTCATTTTTCTTTTAAGCCATTGATAAAAAGCCAAACCAAGAATGACTACTTTTTTCATAGTTTTTTTTGCTGTTTAAATTTTGAAACGAAGACAACCTTTGTCTTTCTGCTGCAAAATTGGCCGTGGCGTGCTCGTTCGAGTAGGATTTCTATTGCAAAAACTGGTAATGTTGTTGCAACCAAATGATTGGTAAGGTGACGTCAGAAGTGTCTAAATTTTTCAACCCGATACATGCGGATTTTTTGTTAAATTGGTAGAATGAAGCCCATCACCTCGACTGCCTTTTTCCTGATACTTTTTGTTGCTTTAATGTCTTGCGGGGACAATTCCAATAAAGAAGGATTGCGAGCTGCGAAAGGGAAAGTGGATTTTAATTTTCATGTAAAGCCAATTCTTTCTGACAAATGCTTCGCTTGCCATGGACCTGATGCAAAAAAACGTCAGGCGGGCCTAAGACTTGACAATGAAGAGGGCGCATTCAAGGCGCTGACCTCCGATCCCAATCATTATGCAATAGTCAAAGGGAATGCAGAGGAAAGCATCTTAATAAAGAGAATCTTTTCTGAAGATGCTTTATATCAAATGCCTCCGCCAGAATCCAACCTCGTTCTAACCGATGAAGAAAAGAATACATTAAAGAGATGGATCGAGCAGGGAGCCGAATACAAACAACACTGGGCATTTACACCTCCGGCAAAACCAGAAGTCCCAGATGGCGGCGAAGGATGTAATAATGAAATTGATCATTTCGTTCGTGCAAAACTTCGCGAGGTGGGCCTGGATCCTAGCGAGCGCGCCGATAAAGAACGACTTATTCGCCGCGTGAGTTTCGACCTAACCGGCCTTCCACCAACGCTTGATCAAGTCGATAAATTTCTGCAAAATGATTCACCAGACGCTTATGAAAAAATAGTTGATGAATTGCTCGCTTCTCCGGCCTATGGCGAGCGATGGGCAAACTATTGGCTCGACGTTAGTCGTTACGGTGATACACATGGTTACCAGGACGATCTGCCGCGTGTAATGTGGCCGTGGCGCGATTGGGTAATACACGCCTTCAATCAGAATCTTCCCTATGACAAATTTGTGACCTGGCAGTTGGCTGGTGACTTGCTACCCGATGCAACACGTGAACAGATTCTTGCCACAGGCTTCAACCGTAATCATAAAATAACCCAGGAAGGTGGTGCAATACCCGAAGAATATCGAACAGAATATGTGGCCGACAGGACCAATACGTTCGGCAAGGCGTTTCTCGGGATAAGTCTTGAGTGCAGCCGTTGTCACGATCACAAGTATGATCCCGTATCTCAGAAGGATTTCTTTTCGACTTTTGCCTTCTTCAACCAGGCGAATGAAAAAGGTCTGATTAATTATGGTGAACTCCCAAAACCTAATATTGCAATAACTCAGACTGATCTCGATGGAATTTTGAATTTCATTAACGGTAAGACTATTGGCGCAAAGGATACCGTGAAGGTGATGGTAATGAGCGATCAACAACCGCGGAAGACCTTTGTCCTTAATCGTGGTCAATACGATGAACCAACTGATGTGGAGGTGTCACCAAGTGCTCCCGTCACCATAATGCCCTATTCAGATAAGTTCGAACGCAATCGTTTAGGACTTGCAAAATGGCTATTTAGCCCTGACAATCCGCTCGCATCCAGGGTGATTGTAAACCGACTCTGGCAGGAAATTTTCGGCAGAGGAATTGTCGCGACCTCAGATGACTTTGGAAATCAGGGAAGCCTGCCATCACACCCGGAGTTGCTGGACTATCTCGCGGTGGAGTTTCGGGAAAAGGGATGGGACATCAAAGCTATGCTGAAATACATGGTGATGTCGGCGACTTATCAGCAGTCTTCCACTTCAACCAAGAAACTTCGTGAAGAAGATCCTGACAATATCTGGTTGGCACGAAGCTCAAGATATAGGTTGAGTTCTGAAATGATCAGAGATAACATGTTATTCTCCAGCGGCCTTTTGCACCAGGAGCTCGGCGGACCCAGTGTAAAACCATACCAACCGGAAGGGCTATGGGAAGCAATCTCTGTTGGCATTAAAGGGCGGGGTGAAACTGAGTATATAGCAGATAAAGGCGAGAAGCTTTACAGGAGAAGCCTTTATACTTATTGGCGCAAAACAATCCCACCACCCTCCATGCTGATCTTCGACGCGCCTTTAAAGGAATTCTGTGAAGTACGGAGAGTCCGAACGAGCACGCCACTGCAGGCTCTCAACCTATTGAATGATCCGCAGATGTTAGAGGCTGCAAGAGTGCTGGGAACAAAATTGGTGGAAGCAAAGGAATTAACCCTGGAGGAAAAAGTAACGACTGCTTTCCGAAGAATTATCAGCCGACGGCCAAGCGACAGCGAAGTTGATGTTTTGTTAAAGGCTTACCAGGAAGAATATGATCGTTATGTTTCAGACCCTGCAGCGGCAGAACAATTTTTGACGGTAGGGGAATACCCTCAAAACAAATCACTCGATCAGATACAATGCGCAGCAATGATGCATGTAGCAACCATTATTTACAATTTGGATGAAGCGATCAGTAAATCATAAATTTTATGGAAAATGAATTTGTAAAGCACTCGCTAAACATAAACAGACGGACCTTTCTCAGCAGCGCCAGCATCGGAATTGGAAGTCTCGCGCTAGGATCTCTGCTGATTCCCGATATGTTTGGTGGAAAAAGCGAAGATGATGTTTTACCTCCTGGGGTAACGCACTTTGCTCCCAAGGCAAAAAGAGTCATCTATCTTTTCCAGAGCGGGGCCCCATCACAACTGGAGCTTTTTGATTACAAGCCGATGCTTCTGAAAATGCAAGGCCAGGAATTGCCTCCATCAGTCCGCAACGGACAACGACTAACCGGAATGACGGCGAACCAAAAGTCATTTCCGCTGATGCCTTCATTCACAAATTTCCAACAGCATGGCAGCAATGGAACATGGTTGGGCGAACTGCTTCCATTCACCTCTAAAATTGTTGACGACATCTGCATCATTCGCAGCATGTATACAGAGGCTATTAATCATGATCCTGCAGTGTCATTCGTCCAAACCGGCAACCAGCAACCCGGCAGACCTGCTATGGGATCCTGGCTTAGCTATGGCCTGGGCAGTGAGAATAAGAATCTTCCCGCCTTCTGTGTGCTGTTATCTCGCGGAAAGGGAGATATACAACCACTTGCCTCGCGGAACTGGGGAAATGGCTTTTTGGATTCCATTCATCAGGGCGTTCACTTGCAGTCAGGGGCAGATCCCGTTTTATACTTGCAAAACCCCGCGGGCACAGACAAGCAAAGCAGAAAAAAAATGTTGGAGCATGTTGCATCTCTTAACCGCATGCAAGAAGCGGAATTCGGTGATCCCGAAATTACGGCCCGCATTGCACAGTATGAGATGGCATACCGGATGCAAACATCTGTGCCTGATGTCATGGATTTTTCGGATGAGCCCGAAAGCTCATTTAAATTATACGGAGCAGACTCATTACAACCTGGTACCTATGCGGCAAATTGCCTCTTAGCCAGAAGACTTTCAGAACGCGGTGTTCGGTTCATTCAGTTGTACCACATGGGCTGGGATGCACACTCCGACTTACCCGACCGGACAAGAAACTTTACAAAGAATGTTGATCAAGCCTCTGCAGCTTTAGTTCAGGATTTGAAAAATCGAGGGATGCTCGATGAGACACTTGTGATCTGGGGCGGGGAATTTGGAAGAACTAACTATTGCCAGGGTGCATTCAAATCCGAAAATTACGGACGTGATCATCATCCCAGATGCTTCTCTATCTGGATGGCTGGAGGAGGCATCAAACCGGGAATCGTATATGGCGAAACGGATGAATTAGGATACAACATTGTGAAGGACCCTGTTCACGTCCATGATTTTCAGGCAACGGTTCTCAGCTTATTTGGATATGACCACGAAAAATTAATCTATAAGCACCAGGGCAGACGATATCGGCTTACCGATGTCAGTGGCCATGTTGTAAAAGGAATACTGGCCTGATCAACGTTGAATATTTCACCACAGAGCCACAGGGCACACAAAGGTTCCGCAGAGACCTAGTTTCCATTTTGAAATCTTTAGGAAGCACTGTGCTTAGGTAAACCTGACAATCGTTTACCTTAATAATATTCTTGGAAAGTATTTCATACCTTATACTTTTAAATGTTAGCCATTATGAAAACAATTACATTGGAAGAATTGAATCCATTTTCGTCCATTATTCTGGATTCTTGTATTACTGTACATAAAGCAATGGGGCCAGGCCTCCTTGAATCCATTTACCATCACTGTCTTGTGAAAGAGCTTAGGCTAAGAAATCTGAAAGTCGAGTCGATGGTTCCGGTCCCCTGAGCTATCGGGGAGAGGAACTCAACAAAACATATGTCATAGACTTGTTGATAGAGAATGAAATCATTGTGGAAATTAAAGCCATCGAAGGAATACTGCCTATTCACGAAGCCCAGATTTTAAGCTATTTAAAGCTGGCTCATAAACGAATGGGATTACTCATAAACTTTAATGTAAGGTTGTTGAAAGAAGGTTTTAAAAGGTTTGTGAATTAGTGAGATCTTTATTGGACTCCTACTGACTTTCATTGTGATTAACGCCGACTCGCTGTGCGAGCCCCGAAGGGTTAGAGTAGCCATTCAAAAGCTCAGTGCAAGCTTCGTGCACTCTGTGACTCCGTGGTGAAAGTGCATTTTTTCCAAGTGAATTCATTGGATGCCTGATGCAAGGCTCATTCACAGCATTATTTTAGGCACAACATCAGGCCACGATGCTGCGACAATCTATGATAAATAATTTTTTATAACTCAACGTCTGACATAATATGCTGAACGTGTCTTATTTTTAAGGATGACTTCCCCTCGAAAGATCGCTTTCAACCTGATCCTCTTTCTCAATATTCTTCTTGTCTTTCTTATCTTTTTTGAAGATAAAGTTGAAGTCCCTGTTTTTTTACAGGTCAGCGGCCGATTGCATCCTGCCATCGTTCATTTTCCCCTTGTCCTTATTTTTATAATAATCTTTCTTGAGTGGATTGGTTTACGAAATAAGAATCATCAAGATGCAAATTCTAAAGTCATTCAATACCTACTTATTCTTTTTGCATTGAGCGCAGCGATCGGTGCGCTGTTTGGCTTTTTCTTATTCCTCGAAGGGGGCTACGACCAGGATCAAATAAATTGGCACAAATGGGCAGGAGTAACACTATCACTGTTGTCTGCATTGTTGCTATTAATCCGAACATGGTCGGTTCCAGTCTATTACACAACGTTGGGGCTAACAGCAATCTGTGTAATTATAACAGGACACGTGGGTTCCGAGGTTACTCATGGTGAGGGTTTCGTTACCGAACCAATACGACGGCAACAACAAAGGATAGAAATAGAACATCCTGACAGCGCTATTGTCTTCCGAGACGTGATCCAGCCCATTCTTAACGAAAAGTGTGTGAGTTGTCACAGCGCTGGAAAAGCTAAAAATGATCTGATCCTGACCGATTATAAAACTATGATGGAAGGAGGTAAAAATCCTGATGCTATCGTTCCGGGCAATGCGGAAAAGAGTTTGATTTACAAATATACGCTGCTACCAATGTCCGATACCCTTCACATGCCTCCTGAGGGAAAAATGCAATTGGACAGGGAAGAAATAAAGTTGATTGGATGGTGGATTAACACTGGAGGCAGCGAACATGAACAATATGTTCACATAGCAAAAGTGGATAGCATTCAATCTATCATGGCCACTAAATTTCAACCGAAGAAAGGAATTGACCTTTTGGACATACCCTTTGCAGACCCAGCAAGAATAAAATCTCTGAGCAATCCTTATCGCAATGTTTCACAAATCTCTGCGGTTCGACCATACATCTCAGTCTTTCTTGGTGGAAAGAAAGATTTTACTGTAGCCGATCTTACTGAATTAAATAGTATTTCAAAGCAAATTGTTTCCATCGACCTTGGTAATTCAAGCGTTACCGATGCAGACATGAAAGCCCTCTCCGAATTTCCTCATCTCCAGAAACTACATCTTCAAAATATTTCAATTAGCGACAATGGAGTGCAGTATCTGCGTGGTCTCCGATATCTTGAAGTCTTAAATTTATCAGGCACTAACATAACAGAAAAATCAGTTAACGAAATTTCAGGTTGGAAGAATCTCAAAAAGCTCTATATATATAACACAAATGTGAGTGCAGCATCAATCGATGCAAGTCGTAAATCAAATCCTGATCTGCAGATCTTCGACACACAATTTGATTTAACGGATAGTCTATACTATGCAAAGCTAACGATGCCTGTTATAAAGATTGATAGCCAGTTCTTCCGGAATCACGCGATAGTAGATATTAAACCGTCGCGCGGAAAAGTTAGTTATTATTACACGGTTGACGGGTCTTTGCCAACGGTGCAGTCGTCTCGATATACTGAACCACTAAAGATTAAAGAGACCACAACATTAAAAATCGTTTCAAAAATGGATGGCTGGGTAGACAGCGATATTGTTACGCATCACCTGGTAAAAATCGGCGAGGCAGCCGGTATAGTTCAAGTGCAAACAAAACCTGATCTCAAATTGTCAGCGAAATCCGACAGTGTCCTATTTGATGGAAATTCTGGTAGCCCGGATAAGAATGACAAAGCTTACCTTGTTTTCGCTGCCAATGATTTTGATGCAATTTTGCAGATGAACGATATCACAAAACTTTCGCGGGTTTCTGTGAGTTTCCTGCAGGATGAAGATCAGGGTATTTTTTCTCCTGAGGAAATCGAAGTTTGGGGTGGAACAGAAAGGAACAAAATGGAAAATCTTGGTAAAATTTCCGCGACCACCAAGGATAAAGGTCCCACCAAGGGACTTAGCATTGTAAACTTTCCCGAACACGATATTCGATTCTTGCGCCTTAGGGTAAAAAATATTGGGAAGCTTCGTGGGGATCATCCTCTTTCAAAGAAGGCAAAGCCAATGCTTTACATAGATGAGATTGCGCTAAACTAAAAAATCACCGGCTATTTCCAATGTAAAAGTGTTGGAAATGATTAGTTAGATCTGCTTTAGTATCTTCATCCCAAACCCAGGCTCGTTCGACACAGCAATGGTACCATCCTTAATCGGATAGTTTCCGTAATCTATGTCATCCGAAATACATGTGACCCCTTCAATGGTAGATATATTTCCGAGACCGGCGGAAAGGTGGGCAGTGTAATTCGTCTTCAGTCGATCACCCCATGCATGAGGGCTTGCATCAGCATTAGCAGATTTCAGCGATGGCATTACCTTCATCCAATTTGTTAACCCGTAAGCATGAATATCGTTGATGTATGTGTTCACGACGCCTTCACGAGCCATCTGCAACGCAATGTCATTCTCGTGCGGGCGGATCCATTCTCCATCAGCATATTTCGTTTTTTCAAAACCATTCTTGTCCATCCACGCGCGCAACTTTTTGCCCTCATCCATTTGTTCAGGAAATGGTTCTTCAACCCAGTACAAAGGAATTCCTTTGATTCCTTCAAGAAAAGTCATTGTATCCTGCAAGGTGTAACCGTTGTTAGAATCAACGAGAATATCAACTCCTTTGCTCCTGTACTTATCGTAAATCATTTTGACAACTTTGATGTCCATATCCATTCCTTCCTCCGGTGGATACCATTTCTTTCCCCGGCCAATCTTGATTTTAAATTGTCTGTAGCCCTGCTCAAAATCCCATGCACAATTCTGCATGATTACTTCTAATCCACCTTTTGCTTCCTTATAGGGTAACTCGTCAATATAAATCATGCCGCTATAAATAGGTGCGCTGGTAGGGCCATGAGCACCCAGGATCTGATACACAGGTTTCTGGACTATCACACCCATGAGGTCAAACATTGCAAAATCGAAATGGAAAGTATCTAATCCGGATGCCAACCCATTTTGCGGCGTAATGACATCAACAACCTTTTTTCCAATAATTGTTGAAATGAACTCTTTAGCTTTCTGTTCGGACATACCCCAGCCTTCAGCACCCTGATCTGTTCTCACCCTTAAAACTGTTGTCTTATTATACTGACCATGTACATCCTTTGTACCATTGCGTCCAACAAGTCTCGGCCAATGATAGTCTAGCGTAATGATATCGGCTTTTACAATTTTATGCTTTGCCAGTTCCGGGTATTGATCCATCGCATAGGCGATTGAAAGGTTGTCCTTCAACAATAACCCTCCGGCTATTGCTCCGACTGTTTTTACAAAGGAGCTTCTTTTCATAGGAATGCTTTTTTAATAAGAAATCAGCAGTCTTATCTACTGGACAATGCAACTTTTACCAATCTAAGGCAATTTTACGCACATCCGCCAATTCTCTGTCATTTTACGAACTTGGCTTGCACTCAAATTTTCCAATTCCAAACGCGGTAACGTAACCCTATAGGCTATCAATGAAGTTTATTCAAAAAAAAAATATTTTCTCTACTCCGGTTACCTTTTGATGTAGCAAGATTTACTCAATTCAAATAGCTCACGCT
>JAEZBX010000066.1 GCA_023412765.1 Bacteroidota bacterium | reverse complement strand
ATATGAACCTGGCAACGGCCCGATCGGCAGGCAGAGCCAAAGAAGTGGGAATACGAAAAGTTATGGGATCTCAACGCATTCAAATAATTACACAATTTATCACCGAATCGGTTATCCTTGCGCTTATAGCACTCGTTGTGAGTCTTATTCTTATCTACGGTTTGCTGCCGTTTTTTAATCAGCTAAGCAATAAAGAACTTCCATTCGGCTACGTTACACAAGCACCAGTGATGCTGAGCTTGCTTGGCATTGTGTTTTTTGTCGGCGTCATTGGCGGCAGTTATCCAGCTTTTTATCTTTCAGGCTTCAATCCTGTGAATGTTTTAAAGGGAAAAGGATCAGCAAAAGGTGGTAATGCATTTTTTCGCAAGTTCCTTGTAGTTGTGCAATTTTCCATTTCTATTTTTATGCTCATCAGCACACTGATCGTCTTCGATCAGCTGCAATTTTTGCGAAACAAGGATTTGGGATTCAACAAAGAACGCCTGTTGCGCATTGATCTTCCCGGAGACGAACTTTTCCGGAAATCGCCTGTGATTGCAGAAAGAATACGTCAAACGCCGGGAGTTGCTATGGTAAGCACTTCTGGAGCAGCGCCCGGGCAGGGTATTGGTAAAAATCTCATGAAGGTTGAAGACAACGAAGGAAAGATGACCGACCGGGGCGTTGACCTTTTCACTGCTGACTATGACTTTGTAAATACAATGGGCATGACGATCGTGCAGGGCCGCAATTTCTCAAGAGACGTTAGCTCGGATACAACGTTTGCCATACTGGTAAATGAATCTATGGTAAAAAGAATGAGCTGGGATAACCCTATCGGGAAAAAATTTGCATTCGGTGGAGGGCCTAATCCAAACAAAGAAGTAATTGGCGTAGTGAAGGATTACCATCAAAATTCATTGTATGAACAGATTGAGCCCCTCATCATCATCTTGCGTCCGCGGAACAGAACCATCCTGGTAAAGACAAGCGAGGGCGACGTCCGTCAATCAATTGCTAATATTGAAAAGACCTGGAATGAAGTTAATCCATCGTACCCTATGGAATACACATTTCTCGATCAGGATTTCAATTCCCAATATAAATCAGACGAGAAACGCAGCCAGATCTTCACTGCGTTTTCAATACTTACGATCACGATCGCGTGTCTTGGATTACTCGGTCTTGCCGCATTTACAACAGAGCAACGGTTTAAAGAGATAGGTGTACGCAAAGTGATAGGAGCAAGCGTAAAGGGTCTTGTAGTGCTTGTGTCGCGAGAATTTTTTATTTTGGTCGGGATCGGGATGCTGATAGCGTTTCCTGCGGCATGGTACTTTACTGATACATGGCTACAAAATTTTGCGTACCGCATCAACCTTTCTGGCCAGTGGGCAACTTTTATTCTTTCAGCATTGCTTGCATTTGTTATCACGATGATCACCGTTGGCTTCCACGTCGTACGCGCTGCATCTGCTAATCCGGTTAACGCTTTAAGAGACGAGTAACATTGACAGAGTACGATTAGCTGTAGTCAATTTATCAATTGTATCATGGGGATGTTCTGCTCTTTCATGCGGTCTATTCCCCATTGTTCAATTTTTCTAATTGCGATTACTATATCGCTGCCCTTTTCTGTTATGGAATACTCTACCCTTGGGGGAATTTCTGCATACTCCTGCCGCTTGATCAAGCCATCTTCAACCATTTCTTTCAACGTCTGGGTTAACATCTTTTGTGTAATACCCACTATGAATCGTCTCAATTCTCCGTACCGCTTGGTGCCCGAAGACAACTGCAGCAACAATCTTCCCTTGTATTTCCCACCTAACCTTTGAAATCCATAATCAACGGGACAGACAGGTTCAATCTTTTGCTTCATAAACTTTTCTTCAATTTTTTTTTAGCTGATACTCAGCAAAACTAACCATTTGGTGTCCTGGGAACCAAAAAGTGCCTACTTGAAACAACTCCTCCAGGCACTCAATTTTACATAAACACAAATTTTATGAAAGCAATTCAATTGAAGGCATTTGGAATCGAAAACCTGGAGTTGACCGAAATAAATCTTCCTAGCCTGGGGAGAAATGATGTTTTGGTAAAGATGAAAGCTGTGTCGCTAAACTATTTGGATCGTGCTATTGCGATGGGAATATACAATCCAAACCTGGAGCTCCCGCGGATTCCGTTTTCGGATGGCGCGGGCGTTGTCGCTGAAGTTGGTAGCGATGTTACAAAATGGAAGGTGGGCGACAGAGTTGTTTTTCAGTATTACCAGAAATGGATCGCGGGAAACCGTAACGATGAGAATGCTTACAGTCAACTTGGTCAGGCATCCCAAGGTGTGCTTGCGGAATATGCTATAATACCTGACTACGGACTCGTACGCGCTCCTGGCAATCTCACCTTTGAACAAGCATCGACACTCTCTCTCGCAGGACTCGTCGCGTGGACCGGACTTTTTGAACTCGGGGGTTTGCAGGCAGGTCAATGCATTGCCACTATTGGTTCAGGGTCGGTGTCCCTCTTTGCTCTGCAATTTGCGAAGGCATCTGGTGTGGATGTTATTTCCATTTCATCCTCCGACGAAAAACTGAAATTCCTAAAAAAGCTTGGAGCCACTCATATCATCAATAGTCAAAAATTTCCAAACTGGAACGAAGAGGTGCGAAGGGTCACCGGCAACCAGGGTGTAGATGCAATCCTTGACATTGGTGGAGCAACCACGATATCCAACTCGATCCTATCTGTAAAGCGCCATGGCTTTGTTGGTATTGTTGGATTTCTTGGCGGACCCGTACTTACTGTTGACTTCTTCCGCATGATAACTTACAATGTTCGGCTCCAGGGACTGTCGGGTGGCAGTCGTGAGAGCTTTGAACATATGGTCTCGGCAATTGAAAAAAATCAGATCGAACCGGTTATCGACCGGGTCTTTAACATCGAGCAAACAAGGGAGGCGCTTCAATATTTTAGCGAAAAGTCGGCCATTGGAAAGGTTGTTATCGCAATCTGACGGGGTGCAATAATGGACCTGATAACCAACCTGAAAAACGGATGCGTACATTGTAACCGTTGTTTGTCGACAAATTCGTGTTGAAACTTCAGCCACAGTGTAATTATGCGAATGAATTTCGCTGTGGCTTTAATGCAATTGATGGATGTCAATAGTAGCCTACATGCAACGTTCTTGCCTATGTAAGTTTTCAACATTTTGTCGCGCGGACAAGCCAGGAAAGTTCGCAAAATTGCCAGAATACATATGGCCAAATTTTGCCCTTTTTTTCAGTCCCTGCGTGGATTTTCATGTGTTGTTTGGCGAGGCCTGCTCATTATTCTTCTGATAGCGCATTTGCCTTTTAACATTCAGGCGCAAACATCCATAGCTGAAATAATAAACCTTTACAAACAGGCATCCCTTGCAAAAGACTACATCAGTGCTGCGCAATATGGTTACGAATTAGCACTGAGGTATAGCGATACAAACGAAAAAGCTAAAGCGTTAGAATATCTGCAACAATCTATCGCCCATGCAAAGAAATCCAACAACCCGGATTTAATGCACGGAATCTTTCATCAGCTAGGGATAATGCACTCCGAGGCTAAGAAATATTCGAAGGCCTTGGAGAGTTTCCAAAGTGCGCTGAGTACTTCCAGGTCGATGCGGAACAATGACCTCATAAAAGAAGATCTGGTCAATGTTTCGATCAGCTATGCACAAATGGATCGGATAAAGAGATCGATTGAGTATGCGAGTGAAGCATTATCTCTCGCGATCACCGATCAGGATGTCGCGACGCAAGAAAAGTGCTATCAGCTTCTTGCGGACTATTACAAGGTTCAGGGAAATGAAAAGAAGGCTGCAGAGAATCTAACACTTTACAATAATCTGGTCAAGGTGCGTCAGACAGAATCGCTCAGGGAAAAGCAGATTCAGGAATTACAAGCAAATGTTGAAACTGCAGGCCTGGAAACGGAAGTAGTGCAAGCCCAACTATCAGAACAAAATCAACGGCTATTGCAGAGCAATGCTTCATTGCGTGTTATGGAAAAATCACTCCGGCGCACAACGGATTACCTAAACGCAACATCAGATTCACTTAGGGAAATTGAAGCTATTAGCAGACACCGGCAAATGGAAATTGACTTGCTTGAAAAGGACAAAGAGCTTGCTGGTATTAAAATAAAGGAACAGGAAGCCCGAATTGAAAATGAAGCGTTGATCAGAAACTTTATTGCAGTAGGCAGCTTGCTATCCATAGCGCTGGTAACTGTTGTTATTGTAGCCAATCAGAAAAAGATCAAGGCAAACAAGAAAATAGAAGAGCAAAACAAAAACATCAAGAGCAGCATCAACTACGCCAAGCGAATACAGGAGGCAATGCTTCCGAAGACAGATGCATTTCCCGCAGTTTTGAAAGAATCATTTATTTTTTTCAAGCCTCGGGATACTGTAAGCGGTGACTTCTATTGGATGTCAGAAATAAAAAACACCAACAGTAACGAGGTAGCATTTGCAGCCGTCGACTGTACGGGGCACGGCGTACCAGGTGCATTCATGTCGATGATTGGAATGAAAGCTCTTAACGGAATCATCAATCGCGGGGTGGGTCATACAAATATTCTCCTCGATTCGCTCGATGCTGAAATACGCACGGCACTTCGCCAGGAAGTTTCCGGGAATAATGATGGTATGGACATCGCCCTCTGTATATATAGAGAAAAAGAAAAAGTTCTCGAATTTTCTGGCGCGAAGAGTCCACTGGTATACATCCAGGACCATGAATTAAAAAAGATAAAAGGAGATACACATTCCATTGGCGGCCGTAAGAAAGACGACGGTGCGATTAATTTTAAAAAGCATCACGTTACAATAGACAAACCTACTGTTGTGTATCTGTTTTCCGACGGATACAAAGATCAATTTGGAGGAAAAGAAAACACGAAATTCCTGACGAAGAAATTTCACAACCTGCTAGTGCAAGTCCATGAGTTACCGATGGAGGAGCAAAAGAAAATTATTGAGATGGCGTTCGAGGAATGGAAGGGTGACGCTGCTCAGACCGATGACGTGCTGGTGATGGGTTTTCGGATTTCCTAGTTCGTTATTCGTTATTCCGTGTTCGTTATTCGTTATTCGTTAATAGTTAATGGTTAATGGCTAATCGTGGAGGGTGCCACTTGAAGTGAGCATGTCATAGTCTGGGTACGCTTTAATAATTATCTCTCCCACCTGCATCACCAAAAGCACAAATCAAATAACACCCTTTATGTTAAAGCATAAATATTAATAACTTGTACCCGACAAGTTATTAAACAACAAAACACATGAACTTGAAAGGCTTTACCCTGTTGCTTTTGCTCAGCAGTATGTCATGCAGATGTTATTTGCACGCGCAGACTATTCCCAAGGAAGAGTTGATCTTTCTCACTTCTGAATGGAAAGGTGAAAGATTTGCAGATGGGCGGCCGAAGGTTCCGGATGATTTACTCGAAAGGGCTAAGCATATTATGGTGGACGACGCGTGGACCGTATTGAAGAATGAAGGGTATTTGAATCAGTTCGAAGGTGGATGGAAAACAGTGAACGACACCCCAATGGCGGGCCGGGCAGTGACCGCAATGTATTTGCCTAGCCGTCCCGATGTGGAAAAGAATATCAAAGCTCGTGGTGCAAAACAAGGACGCAAAGGAAACACGAACTCGTGGCCGATTGATATTCTTACGAAAGGAGACTTATACGTCGCTGACGCGTATGGAAAAATTAGCGGCGGAAGTATCATGGGTGCCACTCTGGCTAATTCAGTTTTTAGCAAATCAGGAAACGGAGTTGTTTTTAACGGAGCATCAAGAGATTTACAAGAGATCAGGAACATTAAAGGCTTCAACGCTTTTGTACGCGATTTCCACCCTTCTTTTGTCGAAGAAATGGTACTTACCGGACTGAATACTCCCATTCGAATAGGCAGTGCTGTAGTCCTACCTGGCGACCTGGTAATTGCTACCGTAGAAGGTGTGTTGTTTGTTCCGGCACATATGGCAGAGCAAGTTGTGAGCACGTCGGAGTTTGTAATCCGAAAAGATAAATTCGGATTTGAGATGGTACGAACGGGTAAATACACAACGGGAGAAATCGATAGCCAATGGACTGACCAAATCAAGAATGATTTTGTAAAGTGGTTGGAGAAGCATCCGGAATTAGGGAAGATGACACGGGAAGAAGTGGATAAAATGATGAGCAAAAGAACCTGGTAGTTGATTTGGTTAATAGTTAATTGTTAAAAGTTATTAGTAAATTGAAGGTCTAAACGCGCGCTGCTCGAGCTGACTATTAACGTTTAACTATTAACTAATATCTATGACTGAAAATCGTTGGCTACTATTCAGCTTCTATTTTGTGGGCATGCTGTTGCTTCACTTCATTTTCTTTCCAGAGAGCAATACTCCGCTCGTTGAACAAATAATTCTGACGTTGATCTCGGCAGCCGTAATGGCTTACTCTTTCAAATATTTAAAGCGCCTCTTGGCATATTTGATTCAAAAAATTGTTCCATTGATCATAGGGCCAAAGTCAAGAGGCAAATAAAACAAACCCACTTAATGTGCAAGTACGAAGGAACACGTTCTCCTTCAGCACACAATTTTAGCAACCTAGCGTAAGACATGATCTGCCGCAGGAAAAATCCCTAATTGTCAGGGATTTTTGGCCCGACATAATTTCCCTTCCTTGCAAGATGTTTAAGAACCGTTGGATTCAATTTACATTGTTATTCGCCTTGACCCTCGCCATGCGTATTTTCCTGTTAGGTGAGTTATCCTTAATCAGAAATATTGTTGAAAGTGCAGCTTTAGCAATTTTTTTTTCGTGGATAGTGATCGGGCGTCCAAATTTTACAAATAAGAAGGATAATAATTCCAATGTTTGATTGGCCGCAAGAAATTCATTGCAATCGAAGGGAGGCAAATCGTAAGGCCTGGCCCAAATGAAATTGCAACCATCGAACAGAATTATCAAATTTTAAGAAACGGCCTTCCTTTTACTTCCAATCCACACGTCAGGAAGATCAGAATCATCGGTTTTTTCCGACCAGAAAATTATTCTGTCAAGAAATAGTTATTATTCTGATATTGCCCTTAACTTTTTAAGTGCTAGAAATCATGAGAAGAATATTACCAACATTTTCCGTCGCATTACTTTTGATATCGTTGATCAATTCTTTGGAAGCATTTTGTGCCGAGGGTGTTGAAGGCCGATGGGATATTGTCATCGAATCAAATGGAAAGTCTGTTCCGTCGTGGCTTGAAATCGAACATTCAGGGGTAAAAACATTGGTGGGTCGATTCGTGTATTCGTCAGGTAGCGCCCGACCGATCTCAGTAATCAATTCCAGTAACGGGAAATATAGTTTTACGATTCCACCTCAGTGGGAAGATAGCGACCGCAATCTTGATTTTGAGTTTGAAATGGTCGGCGACCAATTGAAGGGGACAATGGTTTATGTCGATGGTAAAACATACAACTGGACGGCTAAGCGTGCACCGTCGTTAAAAAGAACAGGCATGCCGACCTGGGGCTCGCCAATAAAGCTTTTCAATGGAAAGGATCTCAAGGGGTGGCATACCAACGGGGATAATCAATGGGTAGTAGAAGATGGAATTTTGCGAAGCAAGAAATCGGGAGCCAATCTTATAAGCGATCAAAAATTTGAGGATTTCAAACTTCACGTTGAATTCCGTTGCCCAAAGGGAAGCAACAGCGGTGTCTATTTACGGGGTAGATATGAAGTACAAATCGCGGACGACAAAGGGAAAGATCCCTCAAAAGGACTCTTTGGGGCTATCTATGGATTCATAACTCCAAGTGAAATGGCTGCAAAAGATGCCAGCGAATGGCAAACTTTCGACATCACTCTCGTTGGAAGAATGGTTACCGTAGTAGCTAATGGAAAGACGATTATTTCTAACCAGGAGATCCCTGGCATTACCGGAGGCGCGCTTGATAGCAACGAAGGCGAACCCGGACCAATCTATTTTCAAGGCGACCACGGACCGATTGATTTTCGAAGCGTGGTGATAACGCCGGCAAAATAGAAGCCTTTTCGGAGTACAACTGGTGGGAAACACTCTATCGACTAACTCCGAATCGTTAGAATATTGTATTACTTCCGCATAAACTTCGTGAACCAACTAATCACCATAGCATCCCTTTCATCTGTGTCGGAACCTGACAATATATGGTTACCGTCACTGCAAATATGAAGTTCGTAGGGATGCCCTTTTGCGGATAAAGCCTGAGCAAGTTGAAGCGCATGTTGTGGCTTGACCTGGTACTGTCATCGTAGTACCACGAAATATCTTTAATGCTTGAATATGGTGGGAATGCTACCGAAGCTCGCGCGATGATATCACCATTACTTTGACCTGATGACCTTGTGACGAACACTGAAAAATCAATGCCGTTAACAGCCAATTCTTCATACACTTTTCTCCGACGAGGATACTGCAACGCAATTGTTACCCAATAAGAGAAAAATCAACCCAGTTGGGTGAGCGAATCCTTAAAAACTACAACTTGAATTATGCTCTTAGATGTCCTTGATGACCTCCTTACAATTGGCGTATTCACACTTCTCAATTGTCGTATTTGCACCCCACAGGTGTTAATTTTATCCGCCACATTTGTATACGTAATAATCAATCACGAATTCTAAATACTGTTGACCCCTATGAAAAAAACAAAAACCCTGTACTGGATATTCACCATCCTTTTTGCTCTGATTATGGTCGCGACTGCGCTACCGAATGTGATGATGTCCGAAGATTCGATTGCATTGATCCACACAACGCTTGGCTATCCAAAGTACTTCATCACCTTCGTTGGAATTGTAAAGCTGCTTGGCGTAATTGGAATTCTTATTCCTGGATTTCCACGGGTAACGGAATGGTCATACGCCGGATTGTTCTTCGATCTTGGAGCTGCAACAATCTCAGGAATAGTAGTGCAAGGGTTCGATCCTGCACAATTCGGAATGCTGATTTTCATCGCGCCCGGTGTTTTGTCGTACATCTATTATCACAAAAGGCTCAGGGAGCAAGGAATCATATTTCCGGCAACAACTTCAACGGCGGCTAGCTAGGTGCTGTTGCTGTAATGTTAATCATCCCATATGGTTTGCAGATACTAATTTCTGGCGCAACGTCAACACTTAGAACATCAACACATCAACACACGGAACTCCAACACGTCAACACTCATTAGCCGCCGCGTAGCTGCCATTCACCTACGCGCGATAGGGTGCTGCCTATTTGCTATATCCTGGAGACGTTAAAACATCGTTGTTTACAATATAATCGAACGCATTATGGAAATGTTAAAGTTCTCCCCGAAAGCAATTGTCAATCACGGTGAAACGCGGATTGCACTGGTCATAGTCGGAATCGTAATCGCATTTCTGTGTGCACTTGCCCTGATGGGTGACGCGCATTCAATGGAACTATTCAATGCAGACGTTCCCCATCAGCTCAGAACCTCAAGACTGCTTGTGTTGGATTTTGTAGGAAAAGCAATTGCGTGGTTGTAATTCTTGATGTAACCCAGGTCCATGACTTAGGGCATGAAGACTTCGATAATAAAAAATCACTCACTTCGAAATTACGAACCTCAACGATCTCAATTTCATTTAGTCGACAACGTATCAACTACATATCCCCGATTTCTTAACTTATGTAAGCATAAACTACATCACTTGTAGAATTTTTTTAGCTGTTATCGGAATCATGAAAAGAAGACCGTTTTCTTGCTTACAAGTCTTAGTGAGAACTTTCTTGCTGACTTGCACATTAACCGTGCTGGCCAGCAGCGCATATAGTCAAACCGTTTATGTTACTAACACAGGAGCAAAATATCACGCTACCGGTTGTCAATACTTAAGCAAGAGTAAAATTGCAGTCCAAATAGACTCAGCTATAATCAAAAGTTATACTGCTTGCTCTGTCTGCAAACCGAAAATCTCCAGCTCGTCTAAACAAGGAATAGCAGAACATTCCTCAAGCGCTGAGCCTGCCAGCACTACCCAATGCGTTGCCTTGACTAAGGCCGGCAACCGATGCTTACGAATAACTAAAGAGCCTGGCGGTCGCTGCTGGCAACATCAATAAAACGCAACCACCGGTCATCACAATAAGCTCGGAAAAAAGGCTAACGGCATAAACTAATAGGTCTATTCCTTGTTCTTGTTGCACGCTGTCTAAAATCAAGACAGATAGTGAACAGGAGGGGAAACTAATCATGAATTTTTTACTACGATCAATTGGCATACTATGCCTTACCATATTAATCAACTTACCCAGCAATGCGCAGGCTACACTCGATCTCGAAACAGGTGCTGTGTTCACAGGCTATAACGACGTACAGATCCCGGGAAATCAGGGAACACGGTTTTCGTTAAAAGATCAATTGTCGCCAGACACAGAATTCTTCTATCGGTTAAGATTGAGTTACACGATAAAGTCGCGCCACACGCTTTCCTTACTATATGCACCGCTTGAAACTCAGTCAAATGGTAGAGTAGCTCAGGACATTCTGTTCGAAGGAGTGGTATTCCTCGCGAACTCACAACTTCGCGGCAATTATAAATTCAATTCATATCGTTTGACATACAGATATGATATCGTCAAAAAACCAAAGGTTGAGTTTGGCTTGGGATTCACGGCCAAGATCCGCGATGCACAAATTTCACTAGCATCAGACGGGCTTTACTCCAAAAAAGACAACGTTGGATTTGTACCAATCATTAATTTCAGATTGCTATGGAATGTGAGTGATCAATTTGGGCTGCTTCTCGACGGAGATGCCCTCGCCGCTCCTCAAGGGCGAGCGGAAGACATTTCACTTGCTGCAATCTATAAGCTATCCGACAATCTTCGGGTCCGGCTGGGATATCGCATTCTTGAAGGTGGCGCAGATAATGATGAAGTTTACAATTTCGCTTTATTCCATTATGGATTGGCGGGAATCTCTTATACTTTCTAATAAGGAAGAGAGTCAAAAGTATGTCAACCAAATAAAAATCATTATGAATATTGGGAAAAGAGCGATGCCAAAATTAAAGTCACTATAGTTTTTTCTTCGCACAACAAGCAACGAAATAAAAAGCAGGACATACTGAATATTTAATTGACTTGAAAAAATGGTTCGTCCTATCATAGAGACTTGATTAACTCCATCTTCCACTAGCGACACCGTGGATGGAATTTGAAATATCGGCGAAACGGAGATTGTAAGGACCTGCTTGTTTGCTGCATGATAGTCGTAATCAAAATACATCTTGTTTGGTACGGCAATTCTGAAATTTTCAGTCTGCATATAGCTGTAACCGTCATCTCCTCCGATCCTTGCGTTTCGCGAACGCTCGTGCCATCCGGCCAGCGCAACTTCATGATATTGCGCGGGTGGTAAATATTTATCCAGAATAATTAGTGATGCGAATATTAATGCGGCTACCGAAATATACCGGAGCAATAAGTAAGTCTCATTAACTAAGCGTAAATATTCCTCTCGTCTTCGTCGGGCCTCGGCCTTTCTGCGTGCTACATACTCACGCCGTTGTTTTGTTGTCGGATCCTCCTGGTATTCGTATCGCACAGACTTTGCCGCAGTCCCTCTTCCGTCATATGCTGCTTTACGAATCGGATCAGATAGTATGTCGTAAGCTTCATTCAGTTGCCTGATCATGTCTGCATGATTTCCTTTATACACATCAGGATGAAACTTCTTCACGAGTCGCCTATACGCGGACTTAATCTCTGCACCAGAAGCATGCGAAGGAACACCAAGAAT
>JAEZBX010000278.1 GCA_023412765.1 Bacteroidota bacterium | reverse complement strand
GGGATGAATACAATGGAGCAAACGGAAGGTCATGCTTGATCGACTTCAGCTTTTTTTCACCGGTTCGGATAACCAATCTGTTGTTATCAACAAGTTTAAGTTCCCGCAGGTTTTCGTAGAATTTGTTTGTAAATGTATTATCGGGCGCAATGTGTAAATTCATTAACGTCCATTCATTAAGTCCGCAATGGATAGCACCACGCAACCCATATGTTAGTTGTTTTGAACTCTCAACATTATCCGAAATATCATGTCGATTTCTTCGGTTGTTAGCGTATCATACAACGGCAAACAAAGCGCTCTTCGCGCAACTGACTCAACAACGGGGCACCGCGACTTTTCGTGGATATAAGGAAGATCTTCAAGCGATGGAAAAAAATAACGCCTTGGATGTATCCAGTTCTGATTTAACGTGTCAACAACCTTTAGCAGCAAACTTTCTTCATCAAAAATGATGGGATAGTATGCGTAGTTGTATGTTACATTTTCTGCTAGCGTCGGTCTCGCAGCACGGAAGGTTTTCATGAACTTATCATAGTGTGCAGACAAATTCTTTCTAGTCGAAATAATCTCATCAACATACTTCAGGTTCGCCAGCCCCATCGCCGCATGGAACTCAGAATTTTTACCATTAATACCTAGCTCCGCAAAACGCTCAGGACCATCATGCCCGAAATTCCTGAGATACGCCATGCGTTTCAGAATCTCCGGATCTTTAGTTATCACAGCGCCGCCTTCGACGGTATGAAAAAGTTTTGTTGCATGAAAACTGCATGTGCTGATATCGCCATACTCAAAAATAGACTTGCCGTTCAGTTTAACACCAAATGCATGGGCGCCATCATAAATCACTTTTAGATTCTTTCGTTTAGCAATTTCGTCAATCGCCTCCACGTCACATGGGTTGCCATAAACATGCGTAGCGAGAATGCCAGTGGTGTCCGGCGTTATTGCTGCTTCGATTTTCGATGGATCTATATTACAAGTCTTGCTGTCGATGTCAACAAAAACAGGTTCACAGCCTTCCCACACAATGCTACTTGTTGTGGCAACATATGAAAATGGTGTCGTAATGATCTTACCTTTTAAGCCCAGCGCCTTTATAGCCAGTTGTATGGCTATCGTACCATTGGTGACAAAGAGCAAATGCTTAACATCGAGGTAGTCCTTTAATGCCAATTCCAGTTCATTGACGAGCGGTCCGTTGTTGGTAAGCCAGTTCCGATTCCAAATGCCTTTGAGGTATTTTTCGTACTCCTGGATCGGTGGCAAGAAAGGTTTCGTAACAGGGATCATTTAGGATCGCAAAATAACACTAATAATATGGTAATGTTACAAATTTTGCTGCTGCCTAAACGGATTGATCACCTGAATTTCTTTGCGATAACCCCACCATAATAAAAGTGTACACGCTACCAGGTACGTCGTGTGAATTATATAAGGGTAGCGTTGACCCAGCATTGGCTCCAATATGATGATCAACAAGAACAGGGCCATCGGCGCACCGACAATTTTGAAAAAGTTAAACTTAAAGCGAAACATTGCTTTGATATTAACCTGAAGCAAAACAATCTCAATAGCAGCACTTGCCAGTGAACCTACAACAACGCCGTATATCCCCATGGTTGGCATTAATAATAGCATCAATGCGATCTTGATACTCGCTATTACAAGATAAATCAACGGCAATGGCTTCGTGTATTTCAGAATTCCATAAGGAGCCGTAAAAAAGAGACGCATGGTTCTGAAAAAATAAATGGTCGCCAGGTAAGGAAGGTACGGAATGGTTGCATGATATGCTGGTTTCCATACGAAAGTCTCGATGGCCCAGGGAAGGGCAAGTACGCCAATGCAAACACCGAGCATGATCACACCTGTAAGACCATGGTAGTAACGGTTTATACTCGGCGAAGATTCTTTCACCTCTTGCTCCATGACGGCACCAACAACCCTGGGGTAAAACGTGCTGTGAAGGCTGCTCATTAACAACTCGAGCGCGATCAGGCACTGCGTTGCAAACACATATACACCCACATCAGCAAGGGATAATACTAATAACATTACGATACGATCAAAGTAATTATTGATCCATTGTAAGAGTTGATAGATGAAGGTGTAAAAGTTAAAACTGAAGGACGATCGAAGCCATGAAAAATCAAAGTGGAAGCCGAACTCTTTGAAAATGCGTGTAAGTGCCCATGTGCAGACTATTGCCCCTGCCAGCAACCGTCCCACTAGCGGTCCCATTAAGGAATTGGGATAAAGTTGAAGTCCGATGATTGTAAATGAAGCAATCAACCCAAACGACAAAACATTCGACCAAAAAAAAGTCTCCGGTTTTTCACGGCTTTGAAGCAAACTACTATGAACTTTAAAAATTGCCTGAAAAGCGCCCGTCCCTACCGCAACAAGGCCGTACGGAAAAAATGATACACTTCGTCCGGGCAATGCTATTCTAAAAACCGTATCACCGATAGCGCTGAATAGTGCAACGGTGACAATCCCAAGCATGGCCATGAAAATAAACGCTGAAGAAATGAAGCGTGAAAGCTTCTTCTGATCATTCTTGAGTTCATGAAAATGAATATAAACTGACGTGTCAAAACTGAAGATAACAATAATCTGAACCAGTAATGAAAACACCAGGTAGATCTGAAGGGCTCCATATACTTCTGTAGATAAATGGTGTATGTAGAACGGCAGCAGGATCAGTGCGCTGGCGGTTGGCAACGTGCCAGCCAGCGTATAAATTATCGAACTCTTGATGAATCGTTTGCTAATCAATCTTCTGCAATTAAGGGAATTACACAATGATCAGAATAGGTCGGTTAATTCCTTCGTAATATTTTTTCTTGAATATTTAGATACGTCATGGCTTCGCGTAGGCGTCGTCCCCCTTTTCCATTCATAGAAATAATCCAGCACCTTGCTTCTTACTCGGCTTTCATTGGAATCGCCAATCATTTCGCCTGCCCCGGTAGTACGCAACAAAGCTGCTGCATCTCCATCTTCAGGTCCAATACCCAGGATCGGCAAACCGGTCGCCAAATATTCGAAGAGTTTTCCAGGCAAATACCCCTCCGCATCTTTATAACCTGTCAGCACAAGAAGTAGCAGTGATGATTTCCCATACATCGATATCAGTTGGCTGTGGGGAACTGATTTTGTAAAAGTCGTTCGGGCATTAAGAGCAGGAGACGAAGAAACGAATTCTGTGATACGCGAATGAACTTCGCCTACATAATCGATGTGCAGCGAGGAGGCAAAGTCTGAGTTTTCGTGGATCAGCATTTCGATCACCTCCATAAATGGCCTGGGATCGCACCGCTCGTTTATAATACCTACATGCCGAATAACAAATTTCTCAGTTGGTTCAATTTGAAGTGATTTGAAATCGTCGTCGTCGTAACCGTTGGTAAGAAGTGTGACCCGTCTTTCGGCGAGCGCTTCAAACTTTCGCACATAAAATGGCGTAATCGTAATGATCCGGTCAGCTGACTTCAGAACCTTGCGTTCCAATTTCTTGTGAAGACTTCTTGCAAAGGCGCCAACGTTCAGGCTATCTAATAGGCCCCATTCGCTCCATGGGTCTCTGAAATCAGCCAACCATCGAAGGGATGGATTCTTCCTTTTCAAATGATAGCCGATCAAATGTATGCTGTGTGGAGGACCCGTTGTAATGATGGTTCGTATTTGATTTTCAATCAGAAAATCATGCAGAAACTTCACCGACGGTCGAACCCAGAAAATTCGCGGGTCAGGTATTAAAAAATTTGCGCGAATAAATGTTGTCAGCCTTTGAAACAGGGATTTGTTTTTTGTAGTGACGATATCTGCCGATCTTGAATTCTTTCCAAAAACACCAGAAAGCTTGAAGAACGATTCATAGGGTTCCCAAATCGGACACCGGATTACCTCCGCTTCCATTGGAACATCTTTTAATAATGACTCATCGCGGATAGTGAAGGAGGGGTTTTCGGGCGTAAACACAAATGGTTCCCATCCCCACTGAGGGAGATATTTTACAAACTTCAGCCATCGTTGCACGCCACTCCCACCACTGGGCGGCCAATAATAAGCCACGATCAAAACCTTTTTACTCATGTGCTTTGTAATCGCTGTTTATCACCACGGGTATATTCTTTTATGAATTGAAGAACCAGCTCAGTTGAGTCTGGTGAGAACCAATGTACTTCGGGATCGCGTTTGAACCAGGTCATTTGTCGCTTTGCGTATCGACGCGAATTCCGCTTCAACAAACGAATGGCTTCTTCACCATTAAATTTATTATCCATGAAATCAAAGATTTCCTGGTAGCCGACGGTTTGTAATGCCTGTCGCCTACGTTGTTGATAAAGGGCAGATGCTTCCTCAAACAAGCCAGCTTCGATCAT
>JAEZBX010000035.1 GCA_023412765.1 Bacteroidota bacterium | reverse complement strand
AAATAGTAAGGTTAATTTATTTGAGTTCCCGAAGGGAAGACGAACCCGTTTACTAATTTCATATGCCTCCAACTGTTGTGCCTTATGTGGATTGTTTACATCCTCAAATGTTCAGATGGCCGGTATTATACTGGATGCACCACTGATCTTGATGACCGAATGATCAGACATCAAAGTGGATACGTCCCAGCCACTAAAGATCGCAGCCCCGTTAAACTAATCACTTTTATTACTTTTACTGATAAATACAAAGCCTTTGATTTTGAACGCTACCTTAAAACCGGTTCAGGGCGTGCAGTAAGCATAAACGTTTAGTATGAATGGATTTGCCGAAGCATGTCTCATGTGTAGGCGGGCTTCGCTTTCTTTAGCAAGGATTACAGAACTATCTAATCCATGCATCTCAGGTTTAGCCTTTCATTGAAATTGCATCAGCAAATCAATTCCTGACAATCAAAGAGGGATCAAACGAAGTTAAAAGTGTTAACTTGAAAAAAGTGAATTGGATACTGCCAAATAGGTTGTGCTACCCTGAGGATGCGGTAACAGCAACAAAATAATATATCCACTCCTTTTAGTAAATCTTTTTCATTAGAATAGAGAAGTGAAATAATAGTAAGAACTCCCTTAGTATAGATAATGAAAGCAAAAGTATTAGGATTACTGACATGTGCGATGATTCTTGGTATGCACTCATGCGATAGACGGCCCAACAGCCACAACGAAATGATCGCTCTTTTGAACCAGTCTGAAATCAAATCATTCAACCCCCACAATCTATGGAATCCCCAGGCTGGATTACAACATGTTGATTCACTTTTAAGATTGCCTCAAAGTACTCCCAATCAGAAGCTTTTTGGTAATTATTTAAGAGCGAATCTTCTACTTCGAATTGGAGAGGAGGATGAAGCGATTCGCATATTTGAGGATCTCAGTCGTGACCAGGGAGCAAATCAATTGGAAATGTTTTGGCAAGATTTGGCCTTGGCGTATCTGCGACAAGGCGAACGAGTCAACTGCATTAAGCATCATGCAGCTGAATCTTGCATTGTTCCTATTCAAGGGTTGGCGATTCATACCGACCCAACCGGATCTACCAAGGCCATTGAAATTTACGAAAGACTTTTGGCAGCAAATCCCGAAGACCTGGAGTCCAGGTGGTTGCTAAATCTTGCCTATATGACACTTGGCAAATATCCGAATGGTGTGCCAGCGTCATTTTTTATACCGGGTGTGGAAGGAGATACAACGTATGAGGTAAGCGCCTTCCGGGATATTGCTGCCGGCCTCAATCTTGATGTCAATAACACGGCGGGAGGAACTATCATTGAGGACTTTGACGGTGATGGTTATCTGGATATCATGTTGTCTTGCTGGGGTCTATCAGAGCCTATGCGGTATTTTAAAAACAACGCTGATGGAACGTTTACTGACCTGTCGGATATGGTTGGTTTGAATGGAATTACCGGAGGGCTAAATATGATACAGGCGGATTATGATAATGACGGATTCAAGGATGTGCTGGTTCTGCGAGGGGCTTGGAAAAGTGAATTTGGTAAAGAACCAAATTCATTATTAAGAAACAACGGAGATGGTACGTTCACTGATGTTACATCACAATCTGGATTGCTCTCATTCCATCCCACACAGACGGCTACATGGAATGATTTTAATAACGATGGATGGCTTGACCTTTTTATTGGCAATGAAACCACGATGCCAGGAGCGCAAGAACAACACCCGTCGGAACTGTACATGAGCAACAAGGACGGAACTTTTAGACAGGTTGCAAGGCATGCGAAAATTGAGCTATCCATGTTTGTGAAAGGAGTCACTTCAGGTGACTACGACAACGACGGATGGAAAGATATTTTTGTCTCCACAATGAACGGACAGCGTCGGCTGTTTAGAAACAAAGGTGTTGTCGATAATGAAGTAGAATTTGAAGATGTGACTAGAAAAGCCGGTCTAGCCTATGAGAAAGGAAACTCTTTCCCTACCTGGTTTTGGGACTTCGACAACGATGGGTGGCTGGATATTTTTACTTGCGATTACTCGTTTAACAACTCCCTGGCTCATTACATGGCCGCTGAAAATCTGAACGTAGAAACAGGCAACCCGCATAAGATGCTCCTATACAAAAACAATCGCGATGGCACATTTAAAAATGTGGCGGATGAAGTTGGTTTGGACAGAAATGTTTTTGCCATGGGTTCAAATTTTGGCGACATCGATAACGATGGATTTCTTGATATGTTTTTCGGGACTGGCAATCCAGATTATAAGTCAATACTTCCCAATAAAATGTTTAAAAATATTGATGGCAAAATGTTCGCAGATGTCACCAATAGCGCAAGGGTTGGAAACTTGCAAAAGGGGCATGGCGTTTCCTTCGGAGATATGGACAACGATGGCGATCAGGATATTTATATTGATATGGGGGGTGCTTATCCCGGTGATCCTTATCAAAATTCTTTTTTCCTTAATCCGGGACTCACAGGTAATAACTGGATATGTATAGACCTGGAGGGCACTAAATCGAATCGGTCCGCTATTGGTACGCAAGTAAAAATAACTTTTGGTGAATCCGGAATTCGAAGGAGTGTCTACCGCGAAGTGAATTCAGGTGGCAGTTTTGGTGCGTCACCCCTTCGCAGAGAAGTAGGAATAGGAAAGGCACTTGCTATAGATTCGATCGAAATAAAGTGGCACGGCAGCAACAATGTTCAGGTATTTAAAGATGTCAAGCCTAACCAGTTCATTAAGATCACTGAGGGAAGCGAGGTGGTTGAGACGATCTCGCTGAAGTCGATTGAATGGAAATTACCTAAGGAAGGTGTTCATCATCATACAAATGGAAAGGCACCCCACTCAAAGCATTACCGGGAGTTAGAAGATCAAAAACGATTAACCGTCGCGATGACCGCGGTTGATTGAAGATCTTTGTGCATGCGAAATTACCATTTGATAATAAGACTTTCCCCGTTCCGTATTGACTTATATGATTGGTTACCGATGATGTAATTAGGTTTGCGTACAGCCATATCGATATTCACTTTAGTTCTCTAAATATATTGTTTGATTGTAGGTGTGATAAGGGACTTGATTCGCTTTCAGACTACTTTTTTTAGGGAGAATGGTGAGGACTTTTTTCGGACACGTATGTGTCTTGGTTATTCTTTTGTTTGTTGTTCTGTCTTGTAGCCTGGAAATCCTACCGAAAGACGAAAGTCATGCTGAGATGGTCAAAATTTTGAAAAGATATCAAAGACAATCTTACAGCTATTTTAATCCCTTTACACCTCACGCACGGTTAACACATCTTGATTCATTGTTGTCGCTGCCGGATAATTTGTCCGGGGAGATCAGATATAATAATCACCAGAAAGCGGTTGCGCTGTTGGAAGTCGGCAAAGAAAAGGAATCGATTAAAATATTGAATCGTCTGGCACGGGAAGGTGGTGAACAGGGCGTAGTGCGGGTCAAAAAGGATCTCGCAATGGCTTATCTAAGAGAAGGTGAGCGGTCGAACTGTGTGACACACCATGCCTCAGCATCGTGTATCATGCCGATCCAGGGGATGGGAATACACAAGAATAGACGCGGCTCGGAACAAGCCATTGAGATCTACGAGGAATTACTTCGCAACGATCCGTCCGACCTCGAGTCAAGATGGCTGCTCAACATTGCATGTATGACATTGGGAGAGTATCCTGATCGAGTACCGCCGGAATTTCTTATCGCTGATATCGAAAAAGATTCAGGGTATCCGCTTGTCCCATTCGAAGATATTGCCGGTGATCTCAAAATAAATCACAATAGTATGGCGGGAGGTAGTATTACAGAAGATTTTGACAACGACGGATTTCTTGACATTGTAACATCATCGTGGGGATACGGCGATAAAATGCAGTATTTCAAAAACAATGGTGACGGTACCTTCAGCAACATCACCGTGCGTTCCGAACTAAGCAATATAACTGGCGGATTAAATATCCTTCAGGCTGATTATAACAACGACGGATTCACCGACATATTTGTTTTGCGCGGTGCCTGGAAACAAGAATTCGGCAAGGAACCCAATTCGCTGTTAAGAAATAACGGGGACAATACCTTCACTGATGTCACAATTCAAAGCGGGTTGCTATCATTTCATCCAACGCAAACCGCCACCTGGAATGACTTTAATAATGATGGATGGCTGGATTTGTTTATAGGCAATGAAACCTATTCAACAGATAGTGTTGGACATCATCCTTGCGAACTTTTCCTGAGCAATCGCGATGGAACCTTCACCGAAGTTGCTGCAGCAGCAAACGCTGATGTTGTTGCATTTGTAAAGGGGGTCACATCCGGAGATTATAACAATGATGGTTGGCAGGACATTTATTTATCCACCCTGGATGGCGGCAGAAAACTTCTAAGGAACAACGGTGTCAGTGGAGACCAGGTTCAGTTTGAAGACGTTTCAACACAAGCTGGTCTTGACGAGGTTGATGCCAATACGTTCACCACATGGTTTTGGGACTACAACAACGACGGCTGGCTCGATATTTTGACGGTCGACTATTCTTTCGAAAACTCTCTTGCGTATTATGCGGCGACAGAGAAATTGGGAAATGGTAAGAACAATTCCGGGCGGATCCTTCTGTTTCGTAACAATCAAAATGAAACATTTACTGAAGTAGCGAAGGATACAGGTCTCGACAGGGTCGTGTTTTCAATGGGTGGAAATTTTGGCGACATCGACAACGACGGAT
>JAEZBX010000170.1 GCA_023412765.1 Bacteroidota bacterium | reverse complement strand
TTCCTGCTAAAACTTTCTTGCAATGACAACACGTAGAATGACCTTCTTCGCTATTATCCTAATTTCTGCACTGTCCGCCCAGGCGCAAGAGTATGCTTTTAAAGTTCTGGTTAACAAAGGAAAAAATGAACTGAAATCCGGTAGCACGTGGCAACCCATAAAAGTTGGTGCAAGCCTTAAATCGGCTGACGAACTGAAGATATCAGAAAACTCATATCTCGGTCTTGTTCACGTGAGTGGAAAAGCTCTTGAATGGAAAAAGGCGGGTAACTATACCGTGATGGAACTCGCCGCGCATGTTGGTGGTGGATCAAGTGTGCTGAATAAATACACTGACTTTATCCTGACTTCTAACAACACGACGAAAAACAAGTTGGCGGCTACCGGTGCCGTTGACCGGGGTGTCGATAACATACAAGTTTATTTGCCAAAGTCAGAACAGGCAGTGATTTACAATAATGAGGTGTTAATCACCTGGGATGGTACTGCTGCGCCTGGCCCCTATGTTGTAACGTTTAAGAGTTTGTTCGAAGATGAACTTGATGTAGTAAAGACTAATGAGCCGTTCGCTAGCATTAAACTCGATGATCCAAATTTTACAAATGAGGATAATATTCTTGTCGAGGTAGCATCGGCTTCAAACAAGAATAAAGTTTCTGATCGATATACATTGAAGAAACTTTCGAAGGCGGATAAGGAACGGATAAAAACGGCCTTGAGCGAAATCGAAAATCCGACGTCCGAGCCGACGGCTTTGAACAAACTGTTAATCGCTGGATTCTACGAGCAAAACAATTTGTTGATCGATGCCGGTACTGCTTATCTCGAAGCTATCAGACTTGCACCTGACGTGCCGCAGTACCAGGAGGCCTACAACGATTTCCTTTTAAGAAATGCGCTGAAGAAACCAGCTGCGAAGTAAAAAGGGATCTCAATCAAAACACAATAAAAGTAAAAGCTGTCAACAATTGGCAGCTTTTACTGTATTAGGCAGGTTTGGCCGAACGCATTAATATTCTATTTTTGTGCTTCCCAAAAAACAAGGTCATGAGCGTACTGGTAAATAAAGATTCACGCGTAATAGTACAAGGTTTTACAGGTTCTGAAGGATCATTCCATGCGGGACAAATGATTGAGTATGGAACAAACGTCGTAGGGGGTGTTACGCCCGGCAAAGGAGGGAGCGAGCATTTGGGAAGGCCAGTATTCAATACTGTAAAAGAAGCGGTGGAGAAAACCGGTGCAGATGTATCAATCATTTTTGTGCCTCCCGCATTTGCGGCTGATGCGATAATGGAAGCTGTTGAAGCAGGAATAAAAGTGATCATCACTATCACAGAGGGAATTCCCGTGAAGGATATGATGGTTGCAAAGAAATATTTGCAGAACAAAGGTGTAACGCTTATCGGACCAAATTGCCCTGGGGTCATTACTCCTGGTGAAGCGAAGGTGGGAATTATGCCAGGCTTTGTGTTTAAGAAGGGAAGGGTCGGGATCGTATCTAAGTCGGGTACGCTCACGTATGAGGCTGCGGATCAGATTGTGAAAGCAGGTCTTGGAATTTCAACAGCTATAGGAATTGGAGGCGATCCTATTATTGGCACTCCTACAAAAGAAGCAGTTGAGCTATTGATGAATGATCCCGAAACAGATGCGATTGTAATGATCGGCGAGATCGGCGGTAATTATGAGCCGGTCGCAGCAAGGTGGATCAAAGAGCAAGGAAATAAGAAACCCGTTGTCGGATTTATCGCGGGTCAAACCGCACCTCCCGGCAGAAGAATGGGTCACGCTGGTGCTATAATTGGTGGCGCAGAAGATACGGCTGCCGCGAAAATGAAGATAATGGAAGAATGCGGGATCACTGTCGTAGAATCTCCCGCAGAAATTGGAGAAGTAATGCTCTCCATTCTGAAATCAAAAAAATCTTAGAAACTGGTTTTGAATTCGTTGGCCAGGTAGTCGTTCAGACTTTTTAATCCACGAAGCATATTGAGCTTTTCGGGTGATTCGTCCGCGTTGTCATTTTTATACATGACCTCGACGAAAAGATCGTTGAGCATATAGATGTGGATCTTGCGGCCACCCTTCAATCGAGTACCCAGTCCAATACCTTTTCGCTTCAAATAGCTAACCTGCTTTTCGAGGGAAAGTCGACTGAAAAAAAACTTGAGCAACATAGTAGTAGTCCCGATTATGGTATAGCACTGCTATGTCTATAATCGAGCCAGCGGAAAAATGTGGGAAACTGGCCTTTTTTTCAAGGTTTCGTGACTCGTTAGTCTATTATTGGGAAGGAAAGTTTCAAAATCACTCTCTATTGGCAAATCGTGGCATTTCCGTCATCAGGAAGCTCTCCAAACCAGACAAGGCCATATTCTTTATATATGCCGATGCCTATGGCCTGCCACTTGATTTTACTCCACGTCCCGCTATTTATCAGCAATGGATTATGGCCCGGACTGATTTTCCAGCCATCAATTCCTTCCTGGGCTGAAGCGCCAAGAGAACTGTAGTAGGCGATTTCAAAACCATTCCCCGCGTAGTCCGCAATCTCCTGCGGCTTTGTCCACATGCAACTTGCTTTTTTATGATCATTGGTATAACAGCAGGAAGTCCACTTGCCTTTGTCTGACCAACTGTGCGGATTGCATTTGTTTTTAGGATTGAATTCGTAGTTGTGCGCCAGGTCGCGGGCATGGGTCTGGGCTACCAAAGTCAGTTTGGGTGAGATTGGGATAGACTCAAGTCCTTTGCTTTTCCTGTACTCCATGATGAGATCGTAAAGCTTCTTCTCCTCTTTTGTCAGGCATACTTCGGGCACGTCGGGCTTCCGGTCAAAACCAGCCACGACTAAAAACAGGAGGGCAAATAGTGCAAACGATCTCATAATAATATTTCGATGAATAGGGGACGATGATATAAAAAATCCTTCGATTGTAACCTTAATTTTATAATTTGCCGCCCGCAAAAAAGGTGCCCTAACGGGACAGAACCATAAAATACCAAGAAAGAATGAGCGATCAGAAAATCAGTATCCAAAACGGCAAACTCATTGTCCCGGATAACCCTACAATCCCTTTTATAGAAGGAGATGGAACAGGTATCGATATTTGGCCTGTATCACAGAACGTTTTCGATAATGCGGTCCAAAAAGCCTATGGTGGCAAACGTAAAATAAACTGGAAAGAAGTTCTTGCCGGTGAGAAAGCGTTCAACAAAACCGGAAACTGGCTTCCTGATGAAACGCTCAATGTATTCAAGGAATATTTAGTCGGAATTAAAGGTCCTTTGACAACACCAGTAGGTGGTGGTATCCGTTCGCTGAATGTAGCACTACGCCAGGAGTTGGATCTGTATGCTTGCGTACGGCCAGTACGTTGGTTCAAAGGCGTTCCTTCACCAGTAAGAGAGCCTCAGAAGACGGACATGGTTTTGTTCCGCGAAAACACGGAGGACATATACGCAGGTATTGAATTCCAGGAAGGAACAGAAGAGAATAAAAAATTCTTAAGCTTTTTTAAAGAGACATTTCCAAAAGGGTATAAGAAGATCCGCTTCCCTGAGTCTGCGAGCATAGGAATCAAGCCGGTATCAAAAGAAGGCACTGAACGTCTTGTTCGTTCGGCATTAGAATACGCGCTGGCCCACAAGAAACCAAACCTGACGTTGGTGCACAAAGGCAATATCATGAAGTTTACGGAAGGAGGCTTCCGCGACTGGGGATATGCATTGGCAAAACGTGAATTCGGCGCTGTTGATCTAGATGGCGGACCATGGCAGGTAATTGAAAAGAATGGACATAAGCTGATTGTTAAAGATGCTATCGCTGATGCTTTCTTACAGCAAATACTTCTTCGTCCTGATGAGTATTCTGTTGTAGCTACGCTCAATCTCAATGGTGACTACATTTCAGATGCATTGGCAGCTATCGTTGGTGGTATTGGTATTGCCCCAGGTGGAAATATTAATTACATCTCCGGACACGCTATTTTCGAAGCAACCCATGGAACTGCGCCGAAGTATGCTGGTCAGGATAAGGTTAACCCTGGATCGGTAATTCTTTCTGGTGTTATGATGTTTGAATACATGGGATGGTTAGAAGCTGCGGAGCTTATATATAAAGGACTGGAAGCATCAATATCAAAGAAGCGA
>JAEZBX010000156.1 GCA_023412765.1 Bacteroidota bacterium | reverse complement strand
TTTATGAGCCTTGTTAAGTAAGGTGATCGGTTCGGCCGATTGGAAGGTGTGCTGGCTGTTAGAGCATTTGTATTCGCTCAGTAGTAAGTAGTAAGTGGTAAGTGGTAAGTGGTAAGTGGTAAGTGGTAAGTAGTAAGTAGTAAGTAGTAAGTAGTAAGTAGTATGCTTCGGTTTGCATTGACATAGCTGCACGTCGGGCCACTTACCGATCACCTTCCTCAAGAAAAAGACGATAGATCAGTGCTTCCGTTTGTATTAACATAACTGCACGTCGAGCCCGACACCGATTACTAAAGTCTCTGCACCGTAAGCCCCCCATCGGCATTAATGACTTGTCCGGTTGAATATGGAATCGATCCGGATGCAAGTGCAGCAACAATTTTTCCAATGTCGGCCGGTGTACCCCAGCGCTTTTCAAGTGTTAGTCCACCTTGGATCAGGTTGTCGTACTTTTCCTTAACACCGCTGGTCATATCGGTTTGAATTATTCCAGGTCGAACTTCATAAACGGGAATATCAGCTTCGGCAAGTCGTGTTGCAAAAAGTGTACTCATCATGCTCAGCGCCGCCTTCGACATGCAATACTCAGCTCTATTTATTGACGCAACAACAGCTGACATAGAAGTGATATTGATAATACAAGGTGAATATTCGCGACTATTATTTTTTTCGAAAAGCATTTTTTGCGCGACGAGCTGCGTGAGGAAGAAGGTGCCTTTTAGATTAATGGTTAACAAGCGGTCGAAACCTTCTTCATCCAATTCCATTATATCCTTTCTTACCTTCGGCGCGACACCCGCGTTATTTACCAATACATCAATTCTTTTAAAAGCATCGACGGCTTTGGTAACGATTCGCTGGTGATCTTTTAAATCGCCAATATTTCCCTGGCAGTAAACAACGTCGGTGAACTTCTTGAGGTATTCTATTTGGTCAATAACCTCTTCCTCAGCCCTAACGCCATTGATCGCCAGCCTATAGCCCATGTTTCCCAACGCTTCGGCTATACCCAAACCAATTCCACGGCTTCCTCCGGTTATCAGAGCTGATTTTTCCATATTATTCCTTCTTGATTTCTTTTAATCGCGCAGCTTCCGGTAGTGCCTTATAGAATGGATCGAGGGGGAAGCAACCCGAGATCATACCATTGCGCGGCGCTGTGGTGCAGTCCGAAAACGTTCTGCAAATTTTATCTCGTTTGAAAGGCTGACCATTAAGTACATCCTCTGGCAGCTCGGGATACGACAAAACCATTCTACCAAGTCCCACAAAATCGGCCATATCATTGCGCAGAACATTCTGACCCACGTTAGCCAGCCATTCTTGAAGATATGAATATGCCGATCCGACAATGACAAGCCCCGGAAAGTCTTTTTTGATCTCCGCGGTAATTCGCAACTGTCGCGCTACGCCTGCTAATGGATCTTCAGGTGGCTGGTAACCATCCGATGGCGGAAACAATGCCGGCCGCTGAATGTGTGGATTGTAATACGGACTTCCTCCAGTGATGCAAACCAGTTGGATGCCCAGACTCTCCAGTAATTTCAAAAATGAGTATGTTTCTGAAAGATCTTCACCTACTCCATTTTCAGTGCCGCCGAAAGCATAAGGATAAGGTCCGTCGAACGGTGCAGGAACACCGAGTGTTTCTTCATTGGGCACAAATGGAATCCAGTCAAACGCGCTGAGGCGGACCCCAATCTCTAATCCAGGAGCAGCAGACCTGATACCGCTAACAATTGAGGTGAGAAACCGAGTCCTGTTTTCGAAACTTCCGCCATATTTTCCTTTCCGCTGTCGGGCGCTAAGAAATTCGTGGCCGAGATATCCATGACAATGTTTTATATCCACAAAATGATAGCCAGCCCGTTGTGCAAGTACAGCAGCATTTATAAAATCATCTATCAGCCTGTCGATGTACTCATCGGTCATAAGAGGATAATCCTCAGGCAAATTGTATTTTTTATTTAGGACCGGATGAGAATAAAGAATCTGTGGCTCCATCTTTTTCTGATGGTTTGGCTTGCAAAATCTGCCGCTATGGGTCAATTGAAGTCCTATCAACAGATCATCAGTTCTGCCAAATTTTGCATCATGATCTTTCAGCAGGTTTTCATACAAACTTTTGTATTCATCTAACCTTGATTCGTCAATCAGAAGTTGGTTTGGATTGGCCCGTCCGTCGTGCCTGACAGCCACCGCTTCGCAACCCCACAGCAATTTAGCACCGCTGATGGCAAAATTTTTCCAACGTCTTTTAGTATAATCTGATGGCCGTCCGTCCGGACTCCCGTCCCATCCCTCCATTGGCAAGATGCAAAAGCGATTGCCTATTGACCTTCCGGAATTTAATTTGAAAGGATTCTTGTAAGGTGACTTGTCCAACGGTAACAACTCATCATCAAAAGGCAATTCGACATCAATACTTTTAAGATACTGCCGGAAGTCGGAGGCAGTTTTAAGTTGGGCAACACGCTTATATTTAGGTTTATGCTTTGTGCTCATTTTCAAAATGTAGGAAGTCCTGAATTCAAATTTCTCAGGGTTGAAAAAACATATAGTACGGCTCGTTCTTAAGTTGCTTGGTAAGATAGAGTATTAACTCACGTGCATGATAGTCACCCCACATGCTGGATTCGTCACATGGCACCTTGCGCCCTGCTGGTATGTTATCCCAACCGTTGGGACGGTGATAAACGGAATGAAGGATCAGACCTTCGTGCTGTTTATCAGTCGACAAATAAGCATCCGACAACAATGTCCTGGTGGAAGTCAACCCTGCCTGGATGTATCGTTCGGATTGCTCCTTGTTGCTTTGCCTTAGGTAATTTCCCAATCGCAACAAGCCCTGTGCAGCAATTGCAGCGGCAGAACTGTCAACGGGTTCATAGTCGTTATAGGGATCTGAAGATTTATCCAGGTAATCACCAAGATGCACTAACCCGGGAGCACCCGTATCCCAATAGGGAATTCCATCTTCCGCAGTCTGCTCAATGAAATAATCGGCCGTAGCCATAGCAGCACGCTCCAGTTTTTTCACCAGATCATTTTTAGCTATTGAAGAAGGAAAATCTGCATCTTTCATCGCATCAAAATATTCTAATGATTCTGCAAATCCACAAACGGCCCAGGCAAGCCCGCGCGTCCAGGTGCTGAAACCTGTGTACCCTTGCTGCGAATTGGGACAGCGGTAATTGCCATCCTCGACATTAAAAATACATTCGTGGGCAGTGCGACCCCGGACATCATAGACATCTCTGCCTTCACCGTAAAAAACAGAATATGTTGCGGTCGAAAGAAGATGGTGCACAGCCCTTTCTAACAAATTAATCCTGACATCATTTTCTCCTTGCAACACATGCCCAAGGGCGTGACTCGCTAGCAATATCCGGCAGGATCTTACTGTGTCAACAAATAATGATTGCGGACCATTGAACGAATAAATAAATCCGCCGCCTTGTATCTTGGTCCAACGCATGGCCTGTACGGCCCCGCTTACCTTCAAAGCCAGTTCATATAGGTTCATCTCGGCGGTGTTACTTTCAGTCTTACCCTCTTGCATTAATCTGCGGAGATTACCATATGTACTGATATTGTTAAAACCATGGTCGTGTACCCCGGCATGAGTAAGGTGAGGTGCCATTCGTTCAACAATATTTTTCTTTGCGACAGTAAGAAAATGTGCGTCACCGGTTGCATCGTACTGTAACAAGGATGATCCGAATTGGAATCCCTGTGTCCATTCAGTCCAGCCTCGGGTTGTATATTGTCCGTTCACCGTAAAAACAGGTGCCCCTTTCGATGGATCGAAGTTTTTCTCAATCGCCAGAATTTTTTCACCTGAGGTTTCCCAAAATCTGGTGATGGGATTTTTCAAATCAGCTAGCTTAAGCTGTAGGTCTATTTTCATAAATGTTTTCGGAAAATGTATTCCGATATTTAGCTATTCATAACACCGAACAAGTTGTTCGTGCGCTTTCCAGCCTGGAAAGATAATACAATGGCAAAAAGGCGCAAACCTGTTGTATCGGCAGTTGGCCGTCGACAAGAATCAGCAATTGGATTTATTGGTACCTTGCAAGAATTTCCTGAGATAATCAAAGCGAAAACGAACTAGATGTATTCACCCAAGATCACCTGCGTATGCGTAAGCAAAAACCGACCGGGTTTTCTACAGCGGGCAATTCAATGTTTTAAAACGCAAACGTATCCAAACAAGGATCTCGTTATTGTGTATGAAGGTTCAAATGAATCAAAACCCATCATCAGCGATGAAGAAATCAAAGTGGTAAGACTGCAAGCTGGATCTGAATTGACTCTCGGCGAACGTCGCAATATTTCAATTCAAAACTGTACCGGTGAATACTTTTGTCAATGGGATGACGACGACTGGTACCACAACAAACGACTCGAGATTCAAATGCATGAACTCATTCAGAGTGGCAGAGCCGCTTGTGTGTTGAACCGTTTGATATTATACGATGGCATAAAACACGCCGCATACCTTTCGTCGCAACGATACTGGGAAGGCAGTCTACTTTGCCGAACCAATCTCATCACTGAAGCAATCCGGTATCCTCACGTCAACAGGAGCGAAGACAATTCCTTGGTAGCCGATCTTGTGCAGAAAGATCATGTACATCACATGTCTGCACCATTTTTATACGCATACTTCTATCATGGAGGAAATACCTGGGATAGAAATCATTTTGATCAACTTTTTCAAGCGGGATATCAATTGGACCAACACGCCAATGATGTATTGAAGGACATCTTTTCTAAAGATGTCCTTTCCGACGCATCCGAAAAAGTCGAGCAGCTAAATCTTGACGTATTAGCGGGGTAGTTTACACCGTCCCTAATTCAAAATTCAAAATTTAAAATTCAAAATTTGAATCTAGGCAAAGAACGGCACTCCCGGCGTTGCATACTTCCGCATACCCTCTTCGTTGATCTCTACACCGATCCCTGGCTTCTCGGAAAGTGTAATGAAACTATTTTCAACCATAGGCCCATCGTACTTCACTATCTCTTTGAACATCGGATTTGTGTGAAAATAAATCTGCCATTCAAGGATCATGAAGTTTGGAACGGAAGCACAAACGTGGCAAGCAGCCATGGCACCAAGGAATGATGCAACCATATGCGGAGCGAAAGGCACATAGTATAAATTCGCAAGGTTGGCAATGCGTTGACCCTCCCCGATTCCACCAGCTTTTTGCAGATCTGGCATAACGATATCAACCGCGCCGATCTCGAGCATTCTCCTAAACCCATGGGCCAGGTAATGATTTTCTCCGGCGCATATTGGGGTGCTTGTAGAATCTGTTATCAGCTTGTATGCTTCCACATTTTCTGCAGGGATAGGCTCTTCGAGCCACATGAGGTTAAGTTTCTCCAATCGCTTTGCAACCTGATGCGCTGTTGGTATGTCGTATCTCCCGTGCATGTCACAGCAGATGTCGACGTTTGGACCAACGGCCTCACGCGCAGCGGTTACCTGATCCTCCATGCGTTGCAGCTCTCCAGGACTAGCCGTCCAGTTGTAAAGATCGTACTTAGCCGGATCGTTGCGTTGATCCAGGTCAAACTTGATGGCATTGAAACCCATTTTTTTTGCCTCCAATGCATTCGCGGCAAAATCTTTTGGCGCGGGTAAATTATGTTGGTAAAGCGCGGTGTCACAATAGACGCGGATCTTATCTCTAAACTTCCCTCCTAATAATTGGTAAACAGGTAGATTGAGTGCTTTTCCTGCAAGGTCCCACAATGCACTTTCAACCGCCGTCAAAACGGAAACATACATGCCTGATTGAGCACCTTCAAAAAAACCAGAACGACGGATGTCTTCAAAAAGTCTGTGAACGTTTAACGGGCTTCTTCCTTTTATACGTTGCTCAAACATTTTCACCAAATGATACGTGCCTGGTACCGCATCTACCCCTTCGCCACATCCCCAGATATCCTGATTGGTATAAATCTTAACGAATAGGCTATGCCCATTTCTTATATAGCCGCATTTTATCTCGGTGATCTTAAGGTCGGAAGGCTTTGAAAGCATCTTAGGAGATTTTTCTAGTGCTGTTTCGAGGCCGGAAGCATATGTTGCTATTGGAGACATGAGGCCTGCTGCAAGCGCGCTTTTCTTAAAAAAAGAACGGCGGGAATTTGATTTCGTCATGGTTTATAGGTTAATGATTATATTTTTTTTATGCAACTTCAGATGCTTTGTAATGGTGTCTACCACGTTCTCGATTTCAACAATTCCTGGATTTGCTCTTTTGGAACCGGCAGGTCGTTGATATGCTCATTCAACCATGCAGAAAAATCTTTCTCGATCTCAGGAGACCAGCGCGAATCGATCTGACCGGGTGTATACTTTTGCTCACGCAGGCGCTGATGTCCGAACATATCGCGAAGCCTCACGACTTCGGAGATTTTCACGACTTTCTCAGCAAGGTGTGGCGGAATAAACATAACACCCCCATCTCTTCCCAGAACAACGTCGCCTGGCATTACCGTGGCACTTCCAATACGGGTGGGTCGATTAATTCCTACCAACGTAGTGTTTAATTGTCCATCCGGATTATTGAGGTGATGCGAAGGGTGATATGACCTGAAGAAAGATGTAAAAGATTTAATTTCCCTTAAGCCGTTTATGTCGCGAAGAGCTCCATCATACACTACACCGTTGCCTGTCTTTGTGTAAATTGAATTTCCCAGATTATCGCCGATCGTTGGTCCATCAATATGCGCTCCGAATTGATCCACCACATAGACATCACGTTTGACCAACATATCGATGGGCCATGAGTTTTGTGATTTTACACGCTTGTCTTTGGTGTGTCCTTTTTCGTCAATTACGCGATGAATGTCAGGTCTTCCAGGAACGAAGGTGGCCGTTACCGCCCTACCTACCAGTACGCTGTCAGGGTTAATGGTCATCCATCCCTCTTCATACTGATATTTGTAGTTTTCATTTCGAAGCGTTGCCCACGCTTCTTCCAGTGTCACCAGTTTCATTCGATCCAAAATGGCATCGGAAACTTTAGGCCGGCCATCCGGAAATCTTTCTCCTTTCCATTCGGGGGTGAGGAAAATGAGTTCTTCTTTTGAGATCTGTTGTCCGAACGCTTGCAGACAAGGCGAGATCAGAATTACAAATGCAAACAATTTTAACTTCACCATATTTCGATCTGTATAGGTTTTAGGTAGTTCAAAATAAGTTATTGAAAATCGCCGTGCAAAAGGAGTTATATGGTGTCTTTATTGTAACTCATACTGCCTCCGTTTACCGCAATCATAACCCTACAGAGTGCAACATCTGGCGGTTCTCATCAATTTCCGCATTGTATTTCATGTAAATTTTTACGAACGGAAGATGGCGGATTTGACCACAGGGTAATCAGCGGCCGTGGATAGAGTTTAGTATATTTTTTAGTGAAGCTTCAAGGTCTTCGAAGGTCGTCTTGGATAGGAAATAATATACCCCCAGGCGATTGAACTGATCGATCTCTTTCTTGTTGATGGCGTTGGAAATAATGATAATTGGAATGCGCTTGAGATCTTTATTCCTTTTAATGGCAATCACACATTCGATTCCATCGAGTTTCGGCATGTAAAGATCGATGAAAATTGCGTCAGGCTTGTGAGATTGCGAAAACAGTTTGTCAAGTGCCTCTACCCCATCCGTTGCAGTGGTGCATTTAATGGTAGGATCAATCCGACGCAGTGCACGCGTAAAGAAAACAATATCTACCGGGTCGTCGTCCGCATAAAATATCTCCATAGGGCCTCCTCTAGGTCTCTTACAAAAGTAAGGTTTTTATTTATCATGAAGATTAATCCAGAATTAGCGGTGCGCTCATGATAACCTTCGGAAATATTCGAGACTTACAGGCAGCGAAAATCTGACCTAAGACATGTCGCGAAAACGCGAAGATCCTTACCAAACAAACTGGATATGAATCACGGGGCATTGAGGGCGCCACAACGATTTTCAAGCCGATCGTTATGTTTTCTAAATGACACCTTGCATCAATGTTATCGCTACCCTATCTTAGAATAATGTCATGAGTAAAGTTTGCGATGAAAACGTTATTGTTAGCCTGCGTTCTGATTATCGTAGTTGTTAGTTGCGAAAACGATGACCCCCCTGCCCGCTCCCCTGTTGCAGAGCAATTCTTAAATGAGGTGGTAAGTATTATGGAGGACAATTCCATAAATCGGAAGAGCATCGATTGGAATGACTTCAAGCAGCGGGTTTTTGCCAAAGCTGATGGGGCAAAAACAATTGATGATACATATGCAGCCATTGCAGAAGCATTAAAGCTATTAGGTGACAACCATAGCTTTCTTGTTAAACCTGCCGGGGGTCGAATTTCCTTCAATGCGGTGCAATGCTATGTAAGCAATGTCCTAAAACCGGACGTTCCCAATAACATCGGTTACGTTAAAGTCAATCAATTTAGCGGAACGACCGGCGCAGACGGTGTTGCATTCGCACAGGCAATACAAGATAACATCAAAGCACAGGACAAGGCGGAAATAATAGGTTGGATTGTCGACCTGAGAAGTAATGAGGGAGGAAATATGTGGCCGATGCTTTCGGGGATCGCCCCCATTCTGGGCGAAGGTGTTGTAGGTTATTTTTTAGATCCCGACGGAAACGAGTCAGCCTGGACCATTGAAAACGGTGTTTCTAAAAGCGGTGGCATCGCAGCAGTGAGCATTCCGAATTCGTATAAGCTAATCAGTCCAAATCCCAAGGTTTGCGTACTTTTAGATAATGCAGTTGCCAGTTCGGGAGAAGCCATAGCGATAAGCTTTGTGGGAAGACAGAAAACAAAAAGCTTTGGATCATCAACTTGTGGACTTTCAACTGCAAATGCAGGATTTCAATTAAGTCACGATCATAATTTGGTTTTGACGGTTTCGTACATGGCTGACCGAAATAAAAATAAGTTTGGTACGGCCGTGATTCCTGACCAATTTTCCGATGATGACGAGATCATTGGTGATGCCATAAATTGGATTGAAAATTAGAGGATGATTGGACCATATGTTTTGATAACTATTCCAACGGTCTGCCTATGCGAATCGTACAAGTTAGCACCTTTACAAACACAGAATCTTCCTATCTTTAATAAAAGCATTAAATTGTTAAAGAATACATAATCAGATGTCCTTTTCGTTGGTGTTCTACCAATGAGCCGGTGACTCACACAGCTCCCCACCCCCACCCCTTATACCTTATACCCTATACCTCC
>JAEZBX010000014.1 GCA_023412765.1 Bacteroidota bacterium | reverse complement strand
TGGTTACACGCACAATGGTTTTCGTTACTCTGATAACGGCAAACGTATTTCTTACGCTTGTGAACAGATCGTTTTATTATTCCATCCTAACTACCATCCAGTATAAAAACGTGCTGGTACCGGCTATAATTATCATTACCGTGATATTGACATTTGGATTCATTAACATTGACTCAATATCGATCTTGTTTCAGTTTACTAAAATCTCAGCCAGTCAGGCCGTGTTCTCAATTTTAATAGGAATGATCTCGGTGTTATGGTTCGAAATTCTGAAGATATATCTTCGTTCTCGGAAGGAATTGTCAGACGCGACTTGATTGGGGTGAACCCGCTGGATCTTCGAATGAGTTGCATCCACTAAATGGTCGCTGCATCTAAATATCAGCCGACCATCTCTCCTGATGTAAATCAAATTTTGCATTAACGATAATCATATCATATGAATGAAGTACTGGCAATTATTGCACAGACAATAAATATCAGTTCATGGAAAAAATATTTGCCAACAAAGTCGCGATCGTAACAGGCGGCTCGTTTGGAATCGGAAAAGCTACAGCCATCGCTTTTGCGACCAGAGGTGCGAGTGTGGTGGTCGCTGACTGGATTGAAGATGACCAGACAATTCAGCAATTAAAAAACGGAGGCGGCAACGGCTTGTTTATCAAATGTGATGTATCAAAAAGCGATGATGTTTTGAAGCTGGTAAACGAGACCATCAAAACATTCGGCAGACTTGACTTCGCTGTTAACAATGCAGGTATTGAAGGAAGTAATGCTCCAATCCACGAGTGTACGGAAGAAAATTGGGATAAAACCATTGATATCAATTTGAAAGGAATTTGGCTTTGTATGAAATATGAAATTCCCCAAATGCTGAAGCTCGGCAAGGGCGCAATTGTAAACGTAGCATCTGTCGCCGGGCTTATTGGCTTTCCTGGTCTGCCAGCCTACGTAGCCAGTAAACATGCCGTTGTGGGCCTGACGAAAACGGCCGCTTTGGAAAATGCCAAGCAGGGAATCCGGGTCAACGCGGTTTGCCCCGGGGTGATAAGGACAGCCATGATCGACCGCGTTACAGGCAAAGACAAAACTGTAGAAAAGCAATATGAATCAATGGAGCCGGTAGGCCGAATGGGTACGCCAGAAGAAGTAGCCGAAGCTATTGTATGGTTGTGTTCAGACGCTTCATCGTTCGTGACCGGTGACGCGATGGCTGTTGACGGCGGCTGGATCGCCGGGTAGCTCCTTATGCAAAGGATTCTTTTGCAAGTTTAACAGCACGATGAATTTCTGTTTGAGCAAAGCAGATGCGTGACTACCAGGAATCAATAATTTCATTGATATGATAGCAATCCCTAAACGTTTTGGTTAAATTCATGTTAGTCCTCCCACTCCATTAATCTAAACCATATGAAAACCCTCCAGCTATTAATCGTATGGATTTTGGTGTTTTCCTTTTCGACCATATCGGCCAAGGACCCCTGCATTCCTTGCGAACGGTTGAAAGACCTCAAAATTCCTGATGTTACTGTATTGAGCCCTGAGTCAAAAGCAAGTGACTCGATCCGTGTGCCTGAACCCTGGCTCCCTGTCGCTGTCATCACGAAACCCTTTTGCAGGATAACTGGAAAAATTGGTTCAGAGATAAATTTTGAAATTCTTCTTCCTACAGAATGGAACGAAAGATTCTTAATGTCTGGCGGAGGTGGATTCGTTGGGGCAATTCACAATAGCCTGCGAGAGCGAGTGAATGCCGGTTATGCAACTGCCGGTACTGACACTGGCCACGCGGGAGAACCATTTTCCGCCGAATGGGCATTAAACAATATGGAACGTCAGATCAATTTTGGAAAACTTGCAATCCACCGAACTGCAGTCGTATCAAAGGCGATTATCAACGCATACTATTGTAAAGAAATTGCATACTCTTATTTCCTTGGTTGTTCGCGCGGCGGTGGACAGGCAATGATGGAGGCACAAGTATACCCGCAGGACTTTAACGGCATAGTTGCAGGCGCGCCTGCTTACAGCTGGCCGGCGATCGGCGCAAAATTTATTCAAATAAGTCAAACGAATTACCCGAACCCTGAATCAATGACTGCGGTGCTGACGCCAGCGAATCTAAAATTGTTACACGAATATACAAGGAGGCACTGCGACAAACTTGACGGCGTTGAAGATGGTATTATTAACGATCCTCGCGAATGCCAGATCGAACTATCCAAACTTCCACAATGTCCGAATAATTCGGCTGCAAGCAATTGCTTTACGAAGGAACAACTTGTCGTGATCAAGGCAGTATACGAACCGTTAACAGTTGATGGGAAAGTTATATACCCGGGATTTCCCCCTGGACTTGAAGGCGATGCAGAATGGGATGCGTGGATTGGCGGGACGCAGAGACCGAGTATTAGTTTTTTGATTGGTACCACTATGTACAAAAATCTTGTGTTCAATGATTCGACATGGGATTTCACTCGTTATGAATTTAAGAACTACCCCCGGGATACACGCTTCGCTTCATCATTCCTCGACGCTACAAAAGTGGACTACAGTGAGTTCAAGAAAAACAAAGGTAAAATGATTATATATCACGGCTGGAATGATCCTTCAATTTCAGCATATTCAACCATTGATCACTACACGGCGGCTTTACAAAAAGATAAGGATCTTCCTGCCTACGTCCGACTTTATCTGTTGCCGGGCGTCTTGCATTGTGGGGGCGGCCCGGGTTGTGACAATGTTGATTGGGAGAGTGTCATTCGCGCGTGGGTTGAACAAAACAAGGCGCCCGACGAGGTACTCAGCTCAAAGTTATCAGAAGGAAAAGTCATAGCGACAAAACCTTTGTATCCCTATCCGAAAGTCGCTGTTTATAGCGGTAAGGGTGACGCAACGCAGGCAAAAAATTATAGGATAAAATAAGTTAGGGCGCCATATTAGTTTATACTACTCTTGTTGCTCTACGCTATGGTTTATCGTCCGGTTCTAAATATTGTCAGACTACTGCAGCTGAAATTAATCGCGGAAAAAGATGCATGGAAGTCTTTCATCCCTTTCCATGACGCCAAATTCATCAAGGAGCTTTGGCTTGGGTGACTCTTTATACCATCTGCAAAGGTCTGCCTTCCATCTCCATTTTTGCACCATCGTAAACTGCAATAACAGGAACGGTTGCGTGATGCAAAACATAGTCGGTGGTGCTCAATTGATAGCTTGGTGCACGTCTATGCTCAAATGTTATCATCGCTATACAATCTGGCCTTGTAAGTTCCGAAAATTCAAGAATTGCCGCTTCCACTTGCATATGATCATACACTGCAGTTTCAATTGGAACGGATGAATATCTCGCCTTGAAATTATTCATGAGTTTGCGGATTTCTCCAGTGGTTCTAAAGTGCTGCGGCGAATTCACATACAACAGCTGTATAACTGCTCCCAGTGCCGTTGCTACTTTAACAATTCCATTAAATGGACCTTGAAGATCATGGTCCAGAGAAACCGGAACCACCAGTCGTTTTAATTTCTTCGTATCTACTTCCTCCTTCACGGATAAGACCGGGCAGGGAGCATGGCGCACTACCTTCTGGAGGGTCGAACCAATGAACTCAACATTCGAGTCTTTACTTTTTTTAGATGACATGACAATAAGTTCGGCATCAACTTTGACGGCTGTTGCAAGTATCTCATCGCTTGTGACACCATAGGTAATTAATGTTTCAGCAGGAATTCCATTTAGCAATTGGACCGCCAACATTTCGTCAAGTCTTTTTTGAACTTCAGCAGTGTATCGAAACAGATCGGGATGTTTTAGTTTCTCCGCTTGACTCAACCTGGACCAATTGGTCAATAAGGTTTCAACATTGTGCATTAATATTATCCTTCCGGCAGTTAACTGCACGAAACTAACGGCAGTACCAAGTGCGTTATCGAAGTTTTTAAAATCAGTGGGGACCAATATTGTTTTCATATGTGTCGGTTTGTTTGCGTTACTGATAATTTTTGCTGCGCTTCCACACCAGGAGCGAAGGATACTTAAAGGTTTTCATTTGGCTAGAAACAAACCATGACATTTCACAGTGTTATTGACTGATCTTAATCAGATTTTTGCCTTGAATTGGGCTTATTTGATGTTGGCGGGGAATTTCAGGTTGAAGCCTGTTAATAAATTGAAAATAGCGCGAACCAATATTGATACAAGCCACAAGCATTACGCACATCATTCCTGAAAGCATTCTTTCAAGAAAGCAAGATTGAGTTTATAGCTTTCAACGACATCAGCGTCCTTCGGAGTAGCACCTTCGATCTGCATCCAACCACTGCCTACAAAATCCATCTTTGCAAGTGT
>JAEZBX010000078.1 GCA_023412765.1 Bacteroidota bacterium | reverse complement strand
AGTACGTTGTTGCTGTTGTCTTCTTTGTATAACACATATTCAAACCCAGCTTCTTTGCTAATCCCCTGCAGAGAATTCAACAAATCCTGGTAGTTATCCTGAATCCAGGAGAAACGATCATCATCAGAAAGAAGTGACTGGAAGAAATCGTCAGGAGCCTGATTTTTGTTAGGAGCGCCAGGCAGTTCATTCGACCACAGATACCAGAATTCCATGTTTTCAAGAATCCAGTTGTTTACATATACATTGTTATCATCAACAGACCGCGGATTCAGGCCATCATCCTCATCGCATGATGAAACAACAATTGAAAGTGCAAGTATTAATGTGGAAAGGAGGGTATGTAAAAATGCTATTGTGGGCTTTGCGTTCATAGGGCTAAATGTAGATCTTGGTAACGAAAAAAGGGTGTAAACAGATACGCCTTTAACCCCCAATCCGCAAAAAAAGATCCGAAAAATATTAGATCGAGAAACCCAGGTTTTTGAACTGCATGGCAACTTTGGGGATCTGATTGAACAACTGGTTGCGCAACTCGTTGGCTTCTTCCAGGGAACGTTTGCCCGTAGCTGTCAGGAAGAATATGCGCTTTCTCCGTCCGCCCCGTTCGCCGGTAGGTTCGCTCATCTCTGACTTGACGAGGCCTTTATCCTCTAATCGTTGCAACACCGCGTGAACAGAACTGATGTTCAGGCTTCTTCCAGTTTGTTTTTCAATTTCATCCATAACCGCCACCCCATACGCCTTTTTATAAAGGACGCCTACAGTAAGCAGAATCAGTTCCTCTAACTCTCCAAGATTGGTCCCTTTCATTATAAATTTGAATTTTGAATGTTGAATTTTGAATTAGTTTCTACTCCGCGCGCAAAGTCTCCGCCGGATTAGTATTCGCAGTGCGAAGTGCCTGGTACGAAATAGTTATAAATGCTATTGCCGCCGCAACAATTCCAGCGAGCAAGAACAGAGTAAAATCAATATCAACCTTATATGCAAAGCTTGCCAACCATTGCTTCATGACGAGGTAAGCCAAAGGGAATGCTACGGCATTGGCAATGAGTATGAGAACAAAAAAATGTTTCGAGAATAGAAGGAAGATTTCCGAATCCGAGCTCCCGAGAACTTTTCGAATACTCATTTCTTTCTTACGCTGCTCAGCGGTGTAGGTCGATAACCCGAACAATCCAAGGCAGGCCACGAGTATTGAGAAACCTGAAAAGATCAATGTTACCTTGCTCATTTTGTTTTCTGCATTGTACATTTTCTCAAGCTCACTGTCGAGGAAAAAATATTCAAATGGCCATGCCGGCATTTGTGCCTTCCATTGTTGTGAAAGCCAATCGATGGTTGACGCAGTTTCATTTCCCGAAATACGGACAACCAGATATTTGATGAGAAGATTAAATGCGCCGTCTGTGGTATTGAGTTTTAGTATCAGTGGTCGGATAGGTTGATGCCGCGACGTAAAATTAAAATCCTTTATAACACCCACAATTCTTTGGTCGGGGTTGAGACCTACCTTTTTTCCAAGAGCAGACTCGTTGGATGGCCATCCCATTTGACGTACAAAGGTTTCGTTTACAAGCAGTGCCAGCGAATCGTCGGTCCTAACGTCTTCCAGGTAATCTCTTCCTGCCGCTAAAGGAATTCCGAAAGTCTTAATGAAGTCGTGGCGAATGTTCAGTCTGGGGAAAGGACGAGTCCCTTCCATTCCTTCAATGCTAAAATTCCCAACCTGGTGTTTTGAGCCCACGATTTCTTCAGTTGCAGTCACGCCCAATACATTAGGGTTTCTTAAGAATTCATTCCGAAGCGATAAATAATTTTTCGCAATCGGCGACCGCGCAATTGGAACGAGGATAACATTCTCTCTCACAAAGCCAGTATCTCTCGTTTGAAGCATTTTCAGCTGATCAATAGCGACTCCGGTTCCAATTAATAGAATGATTGACAAAGTAAATTGAACTACAACCAGCGCTTTTCTGAATGCAACTCCCTTCTCCAGTCCACCTTTGGACTTCAATGCAGTAATCGGTCTGAAGGATGATAGAACAAACGCAGGATAGATTCCGGAAATGATACCGACTACCAATGGGAGGATCGCCAGGAGCGATAGGTAAAATGGTTCAAGAAGGATACTAAGGCGAATGCTCTTTTCAGCAAACATATTGAAGAAAGGCAGTGCAACAGCCACCATTATTATCGCAACGGCTACGCTAATTGCAGCAAGCATTATCGATTCAAATAAGAATTGCCCGATCAGCTGTTGTTTCTGACCACCTAACGTTTTCCTCATACCCACTTCTTTTGCTCGCTTTGCCGCTCGCGCAGTGCTAAGATTAATAAAATTTATGCTGGCAATGAGAAGTACAAAGATTGCAATAGAAGCGAATACATACACCGTTGTAAGGCTGCTGTTCTGCTGAATTTCATAATCAAGGTTGGATTTGAGATGGATGTCGGTAAGGGGCATCAGAGACATCGATACATCTTCACGGACAAATTCCGGGAAGTATTTCTGAACGAAAGCCGGTAATGATGCCTGCACGTCTGGGGCATCCGATGCGTTCTTCAACAAAATGTAGGTCCAGCAAGGGTTCCAATACCAATGCCATCTTTGGGGAACGCTCGGATCATATACGTCGTGCAGGCTGGCGAATGAAGCAAGAAAATCGAATTGGAAATGTGTGTTCGACGGGACATCCTTTAGGACACCAGTAACAAGGAAATTCTGCTCACCCTGAAATCGTAAAAATTTTCCCACCGCTTCTTCACCTGCGAAATATTTTTTTGCCATGCTTTCGGTGATCACCATTGTATTGGGCATCGTCAGGGCAGACTTAGCGTTACCTTTCAATAGCGGAAAATCGAAAACCCCGAAGAAGGTTGAATCGACAAAAAACAGCCTCGATTCATTAAATTCTTTCTTATTATCTATTGTCGAAATAGCAAGTGTAGGGGCCTGAAAATTAAAAAGTCGAACGGAGGTTTCGATCTCGGCGTCGAAGTCATTTAGCAGAGCTTCAGCTACTGGAAATTGCTGACTAGCCGAACGCTCGCCAACGCCATCCGCTTCCAATACCTGGTGGACGCGGTAGATTCGGTCGGCTTTGGAATGCATCCGGTCGAAGCTGTACTCGTCGCGTATGTAAAAACTTATCAGCAAGAAGCAGGCGATTCCAATCGCGAGCCCGAAGACATTTAGGAAGGAGTAGCCTCTTTGCCTGGCAAGGCTCCGTCTGAAAATAGTAAGGTAGTTTCTATACATGGTAAACGGGGATGATGAAGGTGAGGGGGTACGTTTGATATTGGACCAACGAAAAAAGCGAAATACATTCCAGATGAATTGTATTCTGGCAATACGTTCACTTCGGTTGGTGGCCGTGCGAAGGAAGAGCTCATGGGCGTCGCCTTGAATGG
>JAEZBX010000008.1 GCA_023412765.1 Bacteroidota bacterium | reverse complement strand
AATCTAAACTCTGCACTCTGCATTCATCAATCAAATAGTTCATCTGATGTCTCGAAGTTGAGAAGGAAGGAAATGAATGCAGAGTGATGAGTGAAGAATACGGAATGCAGAAGTCGGCGCTTTGATCCGAGTTCATCAACGCACAAATTAACAAGCGATCAAACAAAAAAAAATTCAAACGATTTCAATTATTTTTCATTTTGGGGTGAATAAGTTAAAATGATGTTCTAACTTAAATGGAAAATTAAGTCCCTCTCTTTTTAGAAACTTTTTGTCGTAGTTGGCAATGTTAACAAAGTCTCGAACCGGGCATTCGTTCTGGATGCTTTTGCTATTGGTATTTTTTTTATCGAACAGCTTATTTGCTCAAACTCCACCCACAGGTTTTGCATCCGCTACTGTTTCAAGTCAATGGAACGAGGCAGTAGGTCTCACTTTCAATAACGATGGCAGCGAGATGTTTGTATGGGAACGGGGCGGACGAGTATGGGTGGTTGCCGGTGGGCAAAAGTCACTGGTGCTGAATATCAGCGACGAAGTTGGTGCATGGCATGATCACGGACTACTTGGCTTTGCACTCCATCCACGGTTTGAGCAAAATGGATACATTTATTTGCTCTACCTCGTCGACAGACATTACTTGATGAACTTTGGAACGGGATCTTATAATCCTGCAGCCAATGACTATTTCAGTGCAACGATAGGAAGGCTTACCCGGTACACAATTTCAAAATCTGGCTTGGGATACTCCGTGGTTCCTGGCAGCAGAAAAATTTTAATCGGCGAAACAAAAACAGATGGGATAATTTCTACTGAGAGAAGTCACGTCACAGGTGCTCTGGCATTCGGAACAGACCAAACATTATTGATAGGCACGGGTGATGGCGCCAATGGAGCTGGCACCGATACAGGTAATGGTATAGGAACCTACTACGCACAAGCCCTTTCAGACGGAATTCTAACGCCAGCCTATAATGTTGGTGCCTTTCGTTCTCAGATCCTCGATTGCCTTAATGGGAAAATACTAAGGATAGATCCTGAATCTGGCGCGGGAATTCCCAGCAATCCATTTTACGACCCGACACGCCCCAACGCGCCAATCTCTAAAGTTTGGGCACTGGGTATTCGTCAGCCTTTTCGATTAAGTATGAAACCTGGAACAGGTAGTCACAATCCAGCTGATGGAAATCCCGGTACGCTCTATGTTGGAGACGTCGGTTATTTCAGTTGGGAAGAACTAAACGTAGTTGACCGACCGGGGCTTAACTTTGGATGGCCAATCTACGAGGGCTTAACCAAATCGACGACATACGGAAATATTCTGAAGCAAAATCTTTATGCTCCAAATCCGTTGTTTCCGTCAGGCGGTTGCACCCAGCAGTATTTCAATTTCCAGGACCTGTTAAAACCTGCGACTCCGTCAGGTACAGACACCTTTACAAATCCGTGTAATCCGGGTGAATTGATTCCTTCGTCAATTCCCACATTTGTGCATACGCCGCCTATTATTGATTGGTTCCACTCACTCACGGGTCCATCGCGCACAGGAATATTCAGCGGACAAACTCACGGCGTTATCAACATTGGCGCAGCTGGCTCTCCTGTTAGCGGCCCGCAGTTTGGGGGTAGCGCTGCCGTTGCAGGGGTATTTTATACAGGTCAGGACTTCCCGGAGGATTATAGAAATACGTTTTTCTTCGGAGATTACGGAAGTGGCTGGATGAGAAGTATAGGGATGGACGACGCTGATAAACCGGTCCAGGTAAGGAATTTCATTAATACCGGCTCAGTGGTGGTTTGCATGGCATCTCATCCGAATCATGAAGGGCTTTACTACATCAACTTCCCGTCAGAGATAAGAAGGGTCTATTATGATTCCAATAGGCCACCGGTTGCAGCTGCAGCCGCCAATACCTTGTTTGGTACATCGCCGCTGACTGTTCAGTTTACAGGTGATAATTCTTCTGATCCTGAGAATGAGCCACTGATCTATGAATGGAATTTTGGAGACGGCTCCCCGATCAACAATGAGCCAAATCCAACGCACACCTTTATTGACAACAGCGGATCACCGAGAAAATTTACGGTGACGCTGACAGTGCGGGACAATATGGGTGTCACAGACCAGAAGATTCTCTCCATTTCAATAAACAACACTCCACCTCAGGTGGAGATCACTAGTCCGCCAAACAATTACTTGTATCCCTTGACGGGTGAGACTGTACTTCCATTGCAGGCTACGGTCGTTGATGACGAGCATAGCAGTGCGCAACTCACTTATGAGTGGCAAACGATTCTGCACCATGAGTCACACCAACATCCCGAGCCAATCGATTCATCACCGGAAACTACCACGAATATCTCACCACTTGGATGTCAGGGTGAGTCATACTTTTTTCGAATAACCCTCACCGTTACCGATGCTTCTGGCGCATCAACTACGAAGGAGGTTAGGATCTATCCGGATTGCGAAAATGTCCAAAAAATTTTGCCAGTTATCACCTGGCCATCACCATCACCAATCACTGCAGGAACTGCACTGGGCAATACTCAGCTAAATGCGACCGCCACGCACAATGGTATTCCTGTTCCCGGTGTATTTACCTATACACCTCCGGCGGGCACGGTGTTGTCGTTGGGTAATGGACAGGTGCTCTCAGTGGACTTCGTACCAGCGGATGAAACCACTTATAGTACCGTGAGCAAAACGGTGACCATTGACGTTATCTCCGCACCGTCATCCACTTTCTATCGCGCGCTTAATCTCAATGGTCCGACGCTTACCATAGATGGCAATAGCTTTACAGCCAGTGCGGGAGCTCCAAACTTTTCATACACAGCCAACGGTGGATTATTCGCCAACCAGGGTGTGACGCTAAACCCTTCTACAGATCCCAACAGAGCCTCGATGATTCGTTCTTCCATTTGGGGCAAATCTGTTGCTTTGAACGTCACCGGAGTTCCAGCAGGCAGCTACCAGGTGTGGCTGTACATTTGGGAAGATAATTTTACACAGACCTTTTCGATCTCCCTGGAAGGAAGTGTTGTCCAGGCAAACGTCAACAGCGGAACCACAGGTGCATGGCAGAAGCTGGGTCCATATCCAGTAACCATCAGTGATGGAGCAATCAATCTGACATCAGTAGGAGGAGATGCAAATTTTTCGGGTATTGAAATCTGGAGATCCAATCAATCGCAGGCGGGAGCCAGAATGGCATTTGGAGATGATATTTCCGAAGAGGAGGTTTTGCATGGGGAATTCAATACAGAAGGCTTGCAAATGACGGTATATCCCAATCCTTCGTCCGGGTTAATCAATATCGATTTTACGACCGAGGAGTCAGGTATAACGCAATTGACTATGTACAATGTCCGTGGGGAAGAATTACATAGCCTTTATAACGCGGTTCTGCCTGCGAGAACTCATCAGCACGTCGAAGTAGAACCAACGGAGTGGGTCAACGGAATTTATGTCATTCAGTTGGTCAACGGTAAACAGATCAAATACGTCAAGCTCGCCCTGGCGAGGTAGAAGGAACTCTTTTAGGGACTAGGTTCAATTACTTTTATTGGTCTGAGCGGAACGGTTTGTCTGGCGGTACCGATTGCATGCCTATTGATCAAAAACTCCAGCGATTTTCCTGCCTTTTTCAGGCGGCAACCGAATAAATCATGTTCCCGAAAAAAAAGAATACGCAATCGGATTTTTTATATTACGGTCAAAATTGCTTCGAGACTCTAAAATTCCGACACTATTGAAGATCCGAAATGTATTTGCGATGAAATCTGTACCAGGCCTGTGTACCAAATTGTCGGCTTTCATATTTATCGCTTGCCTGTCTTGTAACCCTGTTAAGGAAAAAATTCCCCCGGTGACAGTTATGGAAAAATCGTCCGGCAAAATTGTTCTATATCAATTGCTTCCGCGCCTCTTCGGAAATAAAAAGAACTTGAACAAACCTTATGGAACCATCAATGAGAATGGTGTCGGTAAGTTTAATGATATAGACGAAGCTGCGTTAAAAGGCATTCGCGAGCTCGGAGTTACGCACATTTGGTATACCGGCGTAATTGAGCATGCGCATCTCTCAGATTATACATCATATGGCCTTCCACTCGACGATGCGGATGTAGTTAAGGGAAGGGCTGGTTCGCCTTATGCTATAAAAGACTATTATGATGTCAGCCCTGATTTGGCAGTGAGTATTGTTCGCCGCATGAGAGAGTTTGAACAGCTCGTTAGCCGAACACATGCGGAGGGAATGAAAGTGATTATCGACTTTGTTCCGAATCATGTTGCACGTAATTACAAGTCAGATGCAAAACCAGAAGGTGTAAAGGATCTGGGAGAAGAGGACGACAAGTCGGTGGCATTTAGCGCGAAGAACAATTTCTATTACCTTCCTGGCCAGTCGTTCCAGGTTCCACCGGGTTATGAATCATTGGGTCGCGGAGGCACCTTTCCAACAAAAGATGGCAAGTTCGAAGAAAATCCCGCGAAGGCTACTGGCAATGATGTGTTTGATGCAAGTCCACGCATCACTGATTGGTTTGAAACGATAAAGCTTAATTATGGGGTGGATATCCAGAACGGAAGACAAACACATTTTGATCCTATTCCTGATACATGGGTTAAGATGAAAGACATACTTGTATTTTGGGCAAACAAAAAAGTTGATGGATTCCGTTGTGATATGGCCGAGATGGTTCCAGTTGAATTCTGGAATTGGGCAATTCCTCAGGTTAGAAGCGTTAATCCAAGCATCATTTTTATAGCTGAGATCTACAACCCGGCTTCGTATCACAATTATATAAATAAAGGTGGTTTTGATTTCTTATATGATAAAGTTCAGCTTTATGATACCTTACGTTTATTGATAAACGGTCAACGCAGCACTGCGGATATTCATAAGATTTACGAGAGCCTGTCCGGAATCAATAACAATATGCTACACTTTCTTGAGAATCATGATGAGCAGCGAATTGCATCAAAGTTTTTTGCGGGTGATATGTGGAAAGGTCTTCCAGCGATGGTTATTAGCGCGACACTGGATCGCGGTCCAATAATGATTTACAATGGCCAGGAAGTTGGTGAGCCTGGCGCTGGAGTTGAAGGATTTCAGGGCGACGACGGCCGTACAACAATTTTTGATTACTGGGGGATGCCCGAACATCAAAAGTGGATGAACAATGGAAAGTTTGATGGAGACTCTTTAAGTGCAGAACAAAAACAGCTGCGACAATTTTACATCGACTTACTTAATCTCGCTGCAAAAAATCCAGCCATAACCCAGGGTGCATATGTTGATCTTACAGCGTTTAATATATCACAGGGAAATATCGATGATCGAGTTCATGTTTTCATGCGTTTTGCAGGAGATGAGCGCTTGCTGATTGTCAACAGCTTCAACGAAAAAAATCAGGCAATAAAAATAAAAATCCCCGACGACGTCGTAACATCAATTGGACTTGATACCGCTGGCGTGTATTTCGCGCGTGACTTATTGTGGAGGGAAGCTGAGGTCGGCCTTAGTCAGGGCTTTCAATTCGAATTGACATGCAAACCCTATAGCTCTTACATATTCAAAATAAAATAATCGCGTGAAACGGTCTACCTTACTCGGCCTACTAAGCATTTGCATGATACTTCTATCATGCAAGCAAAATAAAACTTTTGCACCCGAGTGGCCATACGGAGTAAAGTATGAAATTTTTGTGATGTCGTTTGCCGATGGCGACGGAAACGGTAAGGGTGACTTCAAGGGTCTGACCGCAAAGCTCGACTACCTGAAAGATCTTGGCATCAATGGAATATGGTTGATGCCCATCATGCCATCAGATACATATCACAAGTATCATGTTATTGATTATAAAGGTATCGATCCCGACTATGGCTCTTTGACAGATTTCAAAATCTTTATTGACGAAGCACATAAGAGGGGCATAAAGGTAATCACGGATTTTGTGATCAATCATACGGGCAATTTGCATCCGTGGTTCATCGATGCGCAAAAGGGTGAAAACAGCACGTACCGCGACTACTATGTGTGGGCGAAAAAAGATTCCATCCGCAATCAGATTTTTAAGAAGACAACTTCGTTTGATTCAGATAATATCAGAAAGTGGCATCCCGTCAACGGCGACACTTTAAGCGAACATTACTATGGATACTTCAACGGACTTTGCCCGGATCTCAATCTTGACAATCCAAAAGTCAAACAAGAGATTCTGGACATTGCGAAGTTCTGGCTTGACGAAGTTAAGGTCGATGGCTTTAGAATGGATGCAGCCCGCCACATTTTTATGGATGAACGCGCAACGGATAACCACGATTTTTGGGTTTGGTTCCGGCAAGAAATGGAAAAAATAAAGCCAGACGTTTATCTGGTGGGAGAGGTTTGGTCAGATGCCAAAACCGTCGCTCCATACCTAAAAGGGCTTCCTTCATTATTTAATTTCGAAATAGGTTACGCCATTACGGAAGTGGCGGCCAATGGCATTGATACAATTGGGTTGGTAAAGAAGTACAAAGATATTAGCGACTACTACAGATCTATTACTACTGAATATCTGGATGCAACATTTATCAAGAACCATGATCAGACTCGTTTGTTAACAGAACTGAAAGGTGATCAACAAAAAGCACGCATTGCCGCCTCGCTTTTACTGACTTTGCCTGGAACCCCTTATTTGTACTATGGTGAAGAGATTGGTATGGTAGGCGACAAACTGAAAACGTACGAGGATTTTTTTGGTCCCGACGCATACGTCCGTGAACCATTTGTCTGGGATGTAACGGGAAAAGATCCGTTGCAGACCTCATGGGAAAAACCGGAGTTCAGCACGGATAAGACTGTCGTGCCTCAGAAGATTCAAAGTGACGACCCTGCATCAATTCTCAATTTCTATAAAAATCTGATCAGGTATCGCAATTCCAGTGGGCCATTAACGCGTGGCGATATCGATTATTCAGGGTTTAATGTGACGGAAGTAGTGAGCTTCAAGCGCACATTTGAAAATGAAGTTGTGCTGGTTTTGCACAATGTGTCGGATGTAGAGGTAACGCTGAATCTCGAAGGCGAAAACAGTCGCTTCAAAAAAGTTGAGTATTCTTCAAACGAAAATTATACCCGGGAAGGTGACGAATTGACTCTTCCGGCTTTTTCCACCGTAATCTTAAAATAGATGGATTTAAAAGGACAATCAAGGGTTGTTATAGAAAATGTTCAGCCACAGGTAGACGAGGGGTTGTATCCAGCGAAACGCACGGTGGGCGAACGGGTGGATGTATCGGCTGATATATTCGTTGATGGTCACGATCACATTAGGGCGAAGCTTCTTTACAAAAAAGAGGGAGCTACAAAATGGAAGGAAGTTGAAATGGTTCACGCTTTCAACGATGAGTGGCGGGCGTCGTTTTATGTTGAAGAAAAAGGGACCTATCGTTTTACACTTCAGGCGTGGGTCGATCATTTTGAAACCTGGTACGACGGATTTAGAAAGAAAGCAGATGCTGGTGTCGACGTGAAATTGGAATTACTGGAAGGACAAGCTTTTCTCAAGACCCTTGGACAAGCAAATGATACACTCAATGCAATTGCCAAAAAATTAAACAACGAGTATAGCCAAGCCGTTGCATACGTCATGAACCCTGATTTTGCCGCCATTGTGCGCGACAATCCATTGGTTCAGCACGCTCACACCTATCAAAGACAATTGAAAGTGGTTGTCGAACATCGGAAGGCAAACTTCAGTTCGTGGTATGAACTTTTTCCCAGGTCCGCATCGCTGGATGGAAAGCACGGAACATTTAAGGATGTGATCAGACTGCTACCGCGAATAGCTTCAATGGGTTTTGATGTCCTGTATTTGCCACCCATACATCCTATTGGGAAAATAAACCGAAAGGGAAAGAATAATAATGTTAAAGCGGAGCCGGGTGAGCCCGGTTCTCCCTGGGCTATCGGCAGTGATGAAGGCGGGCACAAGACGATACTTCCTGAACTTGGCTCTCTGGAAGATTACAAGAAATTGATAGCTGAATGCAACAAGCACGGCATAGACATCGCGTTGGACATTGCATTTCAATGCGCACCCGACCACCCTTATGTAAAGGATCATCCGGAATGGTTTAAGCAACGCCCTGATGGATCAATTCAGTATGCGGAGAATCCACCTAAGAAATATCAGGACATCTATCCTTTCAATTTTGAAAATGAAAACTGGGTTGGTCTCTGGAATGAGCTAAAATCGGTCATCACCTATTGGGTTGACCAGGGTGTTAAAATATTTCGCGTGGATAATCCGCATACAAAGCCTATTGCTTTTTGGGAGTGGGCAATCCACGAAGTAAACAAGGAGTACCCGGATATAATCTTCTTGTCGGAGGCGTTTACACGTCCGAAGGTTATGGCGTCACTTGCCAAGATAGGGTTCACTCAATCCTATACCTATTTCACCTGGCGCGTTAGCAAACAAGAGTTGACAGAGTATATGAACGAGTTGGTGTTCGGTCCTTCGCGAAATTATTTTCGTCCGAACTTTTGGCCAAATACACCTGATATCCTTCCATATCACCTCCAATATCAGGCTGAGAATATTTTTATTATCAGACTTGCCCTTGCTGCTACGCTCTCGTCCAACTATGGAATCTATGGCCCCGCATATGAATGGCATGACAACATTCCGATGCAGGGAAAAGAAGAATATTTTAACTCCGAGAAGTATGAGGTTAAGCAGCATGATTGGAAGAAAACCAATCGGATGACTGACATCATTACGATCGTAAATGCGGCAAGAAAAAATAATGCAGCGCTGCAATCCACATGGAACCTTCAATTTTGTGCGATTGAGAATCCTAATTTGCTGGCCTACTTGAAAGCAACTGACGACTTGTCCAATATCATCTTAACGGTCGTGAACCTGGATTCACACACCCGTCAGTCGGGGTATGTTCAGCTGCCGTTGCATAGATTAAAGATCAATGGAGGTGTAAATGTTAAAATCCATGACCTGGTGACAGGCGAACAATATATGTGGACCCAGGAATGGAATTATGTTGAACTAGATCCTTACAAGATGCCCTTTCATCTGTTTAAATTAGAAGTCCACGAATCAAATATGTAAATGAGCCTACCGTCCAGAACCAACGATGCCTTGTGGTTTAAAGATGCAATTATCTATGAGTTGTCGGTACGCGCTTTTTTTGATAGTAACGCAGATGGCATTGGTGATTTTCAGGGACTGATACAGAAACTCGATTACCTTGAGGATCTGGGAGTCAATACGCTTTGGCTCCTTCCATTTTATCCGTCTCCATTAAAAGATGATGGATTCGATGTTACTGATCACTACGATGTCCATCCTGATTACGGAACATTGGCTGACTTTAAACAATTCTTGAAAGAAGCCCACCGTAGGGGTATACGCGTAATTACGGAACTAATCCTGAACCATACATCCGACCAGCATCCGTGGTTTAAACGATCCAGAAAGGCCAAGGCCGGTTCGCGTTATCGTGAGTTCTACGTGTGGAGTGATAGCACCGAAAAGTATAAAGATGCTCGCGTAATCTACAGGTCGGAGGAGACAACAAATTGGTCTTGGGATTCGGAGGCGAAAGGCTATTATTGGCACAGATTTTCACGTCACCAACCGGAATTGAACTTTGACAATGCAGAAGTTCAATTGGAGATGATAAAGATCGTAGATTTTTGGATGAAGATCGGTGTTGACGGATTTCGGTTAGGCTCTGCTGCTTTTCTTTTTGAAGAGGAGGGAACGAGCTGTGAAAATCTTCCTCAGACGCACGTCTACCTGAAACGCCTTCGTGCACACATCGATAAGAATTATAAGAACAGGATACTGATTGCTGAGGCAAACTTATGGCCCGAAGATGCGGCGGATTATTTTGGCGATGGGCAGGAGTGTCATATGAACTTTAATTATCCGTTGATGCCGCGTATGTTCCTTGCGTTGCGAACGGAAGACAGTTATCCGATCATAGACATCATGGAACAAACTCCGGCTACTCCTCCCAATAGTCAATGGGCTGTCTTCCTGCGGAACCATGATGAGCTAGGGCTGGAGATGGTTACCGAAGAAGAAAAGGATTATCTGTTCAAAGCCTACGCTCACGATAATAATACAAAGTTTAACATGGGCATTCGGCGTCGCCTGGCGCCGCTGATGAGTAACGACAGGAGGAAGGCTGAACTTTTACATGCAATCTTATTTGCGTTGCCTGGTTCGCCTGTGCTTTACTACGGCGATGAAATAGGAATGGGAGATAATGTTTATCTCGGTGATCGATTTGGGGTGCGCACTCCCATGCAGTGGGATATGAATGTGAATGCGGGATTCTCAACGGCAAATCCGCAGAAACTCTATCTTCCAATTATTACTGACCCTGCTTACAGACATGAAGCAGTAAACGTTGCAGCCCAGGAAGAAAACCCGTCATCGTTTCTATGGTGGATGAAGAATGCCATCTCGATGCGAAAACGACTGAATATCTTCGGTCGGGGTGAAATGAAATTTCTCGAGAGCTCTAACGCCAAGATTCTGAGTTTTCTCAGGACCTATGAGAAGCAATGCATAATAGTGGTGGCCAACTTGTCTCAGTTTTCACAATCCACCATCATCAACCTGTCAGAGTTCAAGGGCTGCGATATCACAGAAGTTTTCAGCCAGAACCGTTTCTTACCTGTTGGTGAAGGAGACTATCCCATAACGATTGGACCATACGGCTATTTTTGGTTTCAGGTTGACGTCAATGAAAAAAGAGAAAAGGAACCGAGTGGAGAGTTGTTCTTGCTAAAGACCGACGTGTCGTGGGAAAAATTATTTGACAACTACAACGAATTGCGCACGCTAGAAAGAAAAGTGTTGCTCAATTTCATGAAGAAATGCAGGTGGTTTGGTGGCAAGGCGAAAGTGGTTAGCAAAGTAAGTATTCAAAAGACTATTCCTGTAAAGGTTGATGGTGATACACATTTTTTGACTGTGGTCGAAGTACATTATGCGCAGCGTCTTCCAGAACTGTATTTCCTGCCGCTAGCGTTTCTTCCATCCGATAGCATCATGGAGCGTGTAGAGTATACGGTACAAAGTGTGGTATGCCGTGCCGAAATTCAGGGTAAAGCCGGCTTCATCATGGACAGCAGCTATGATAAGCTTTTCCGCGATTTCCTCCTTTTCAGTATGGGAAAAGAAGTGAAGATAAAAGTTGATGATGGGGGTACGCTATTGTTCAACTCCGGAGTTTTTGCAAAGATTGACGTCAATAAAGAGATCGATTCAAAAATACTGAGGGCCGATCAAAGCAATACGTCAATCATTTTCAATGATCAGTATTTCTTTAAGTTTTACAGGAAGCTTGAGAATGAAATAAATCCGGAATTGGAGATCGTTCAATTCTTGTCGGAGCATACCGCATTCCGTCACTCTCCACGTTATGCCGGTAGTATAGAGTATCGCGATCAGGATGGCGGTGTCATGGTCTTTGGTTTGCTTCAGGAAAAAGTTGAGAATCAGGGCGACTCATGGGTCATGACGATGGATTCAGTAGGAAGGTTCTACGAACGTGTGATGGCCAAGGCCAAGACCATAAAGGCACCGAAGCTTATCAATAAGGTGTCGATGAAGTTTGAAGAAGCGCCCGAGGTAATTCAGGAATTTATCGGCCGCGGCTTTTATGAACGCATGGTGCGATTGGGACAACGGACTGCAGAAATGCATTTAGCGTTAGCTTCGAATACGGCTAATCCAGCATTCGCACCTGAGAATTTCACGGCAAATTATCAACGTTCGATGTATTCATCGCTGCGGAAACTGGTCAAAGACCGATTCAATTTACTGGAAACAACTTTGCAGAAGCTTTCTCCTGAAGTTCAGGAACTTGCCAGGAACGTGCTCACCATGGAAGATGACATAATGCAATGTTTTAGTGAAGTCTATCAGATCAAGATCAAAACACAGAAAATAAGGATCCATGGTGATTATCATCTGGGCCAGGTTCTGTTTACCGGAAATGATTTTGTGATAATTGATTTTGAAGGCGAACCGGGTCTTTCATTTAGCGAACGAAGATTGAAGAAAAGTGCGCTGAAGGATGTGGCAGGAATGATGCGGTCGATACACTATGCCGCATTTGGCAAGATTTTGTTAAATGAAAATTATCGGGAGCGCGATCTCGAGTTTCTTGAGAGTTGGGCAGAGCAGTGGCAACATTACGTGAGTCGTTTTTATTTCGGCGCTTACATGGAGCGCATGAATATGGGCACTACGTTGACGCAGGAGGATGGTGTTCTGCTTATGACATTCATCCTTGAGAAAGCTATTTACGAACTCGGATATGAACTGAACGGTCGCCCGACTTGGACAATCGTTCCATTAAGAGGCATTGATTACCTCATGAAAAGGTATAGGGAAGGAAAAGAGGAATTAAAGAAAAAATAGATTGCCTAAAGTACCTTGAGCGTAGGCTGAAAATTTAAAACTGAACAAGTATGGCAAAAAAAGCATCTTCAAAATCTACAGCAATCACTTCTGAAGGCTTCACTTTGCTGACAGACTTCGATATTTATCTTTTCAAATCTGGAAAGCATTATAAGTTATACGAAAAACTTGGCGCTCATGTCATTCGTAAAGATGGCCTTGACGGAACATACTTTGCTGTGTGGGCACCGAATGCAAGATCGGTTTCTGTGTTGGGGAACTTTAACCACTGGCAGGATAAAAAGCATGTTTTAAATCCGCGTTGGGACGAATCCGGAATATGGGAAGGATTTTTTTCGGATATCAAACACGGCGAAGCGTATAAGTATGCGATACATTCCAATACGGGTGACTATGTAGTTAAGTCAGATCCGTTCTCTACATATTGCGAAATGCCGCCGAAGACTGCGTCGATTGTCTGGGAATCAAAATATGATTGGAAGGACAACGAATGGTTGACAGAACGGAAAAAGAAAGCTGGAAAGCCTCAGCCTTACTCGGTCTATGAGGTGCACTATGGATCATGGCGAAGAAAGTCGGAGGAAGGAGACAGGTCGCTTACATATCCTGAAATGGCTAACGAGTTGGTTCAGTATGTCAGGGATATGGGCTTTACTCATGTCGAATTTCTTCCACTAATGGAGCATCCGTTCTATGGCTCATGGGGTTATCAACTTACCGGATATTACGCACCTACAAGTCGTTACGGAAGCCCTGAAGATTTCAAATATCTGATTGACTGTTTTCATCGGGAAGGCATTGGTGTTATCATGGATTGGGTGCCCTCGCATTTCCCCGGCGATGAACACGGCCTGTTTAAATTTGACGGAACATTTCTTTACGAGCATCAGGATCCCCGAAAGGGTTTTCATCCAGATTGGAAGAGCTATATTTTTAATTATGGGCGCAACGAAGTCAAATCATTTCTGATAAGCAATGCACTATTCTGGCTTGATCAATTTCACATCGATGGTCTGCGCGTGGATGCTGTTGCTTCAATGCTTTATCTTGACTATTCCCGTAAGGCAGGAGAGTGGATCCCGAATCAATATGGTGGTAACGAAAACATTGAGGCAATTACCTTTTTGAAGGAAATGAACGAGACTGTCTATGCGCAGTTTCCCGATGCAGTGACTATCGCAGAAGAGTCTACTTCATGGACCGGTGTTTCCCGCCCCACTTATCTGGGTGGATTAGGTTTCGGTCAGAAATGGATGATGGGATGGATGCATGATACGCTAAAATATTTCAAGCTCGATCCGGTATATCGTAAGTACCATCAGAATGAAATTACATTTAGCATCATGTATGCTTTCATGGAGAATTTTATGTTGCCCTTGTCGCATGATGAAGTTGTTCATGGTAAAGGCTCATTACTGGGAAGAATGCCGGGCGATGACTGGAGAAAATTTGCTAACCTTCGATTGCTATTCGGATATATGTTTATGCACCCGGGATCCAAACTTTTGTTTATGGGTGGCGAATTTGGTCAGAGCGCAGAATGGAATCATGATCGGAGTCTCGACTGGCACTTACTACAATATCCCGTCCATCAGGGACTGCAAAAACTTATTAAGGACCTCAATGCTTTTTATAAATCCCAACCTGCATTATATAAGTATCAGTTTGAAAACAGGGGATTTGAATGGATTGATTATTCCGATAGTAATGGTAGCGTGATATCATTCCAAAGGAAAGGAGATACTAAGGACGACCTCCTGATCGTGGCCTGCAATTTTACGCCCGAAGTTCGTTATCACTATAGTGTAGGTGTCCCATATCGGGGTACATGGGTAGAAGTCTTTAATTCTGATGATCAAAAGTATGCCGGAAGTGGACTTCTGAACATGACATCGATCATGACTTCACCAGTAAAATATCACGGGAGAGATTATTCAATTTCATTAACTTTACCTCCCTTGGGTATTACAGTATTGAAACTCGAGCGCGAATTAAATGAGTTCGAGTTAAGCGATGTGGGTACCTGAGTTGATAATTTGAATTGCGTTGTACTGATTTTTTCACAATCTGATGTACGGCGTAAGAGTTAGTAAAAATCGCCAAGGCGGTTCAGTAAAGGTTAATTCAATTGAAAAAATATATTTGTATTCATGGGCATTTTTACCAACCTCCGCGTGAAAATGCCTGGTTGGAAGTAATAGAAGTTCAGGACTCGGCCCATCCGTATCATGATTGGAATGAGCGCATCTCTGCAGAGTGCTATGCGCCCAATACAGCATCGCGCATCCTCAACGAAAAGGGCGTTATCAAAAACATTATAAGTAACTACTTCAAGATCAGCTTCAATTTTGGCCCTACGCTTCTGTCGTGGATGGAGAATCATGATAAGGAAACGTATGATGCGATTCTGAAAGCTGACCGCGACAGCGTTGAACACTTTAACGGCCACGGTTCGGCTATTGCTCAGGTATACAACCACATGATATTGCCTCTGGCAAATTCCCGGGATAAAGAAACGCAAATAATATGGGGCATCCGCGATTTCGAATTTCGTTTCAAGCGAAAGCCGGAAGGAATGTGGCTGTCGGAAACGGCTGTTGATCTGGAATCATTGGAATTGCTGGCACAACATGGTATCAAATTTACAATACTCGCTCCGCGCCAGGCGAAAGCTATTCGCAAATTGGGTGAGACAGCCTGGACAAATGTAAATACTAACGATCTCGATACACGCAGACCCTATAAATGCAATCTAAAGTCGGGCAGGAGCATAGTACTTTTCTTTTATGATGGAGATATATCCCAGGGTGTTGCCTTTAACGGTCTCCTTAACGACGGTAAGAAATTCGCGCATCGGCTACTGGATGGGTTTGATACCCCGCTACAGGAGCCGCAATTAGTTCACATTGCAACCGATGGGGAAACCTATGGACATCATCACAAACATGGTGACATGGCACTTGCATATGCTTTGGATTATATTGAAAGACATAAGCATTCGCACGTAACAAACTACGCCGAGTTTCTTTCAAAGTTCCCCCCGCTTTACGAGGCACAGATCCATGAAGACAGTTCGTGGAGTTGTGTTCATGGTGTAGAGCGATGGCGTGATAACTGTGGGTGTAATTCGGGTAAACCAAACTGGCACCAGTTGTGGCGTAAGCCATTGAGAGAAACACTGGACTGGCTTCGTGATGAACTTATAAAGATTTATGAAATTGAAGCAGCTAAATTTCTGAAGGATCCATGGCGTGCACGGGAGGATTATGTAGATGTTATTTTGGATCGGAGTGAAGAAAGCCTTACCCGCTTTTTAGAAAAACATTGCAATGTTGATGTTGAGCAGAACAGAGTTTTCCGAATGATGGAAGTTCAACGCAACGCAATGCTTATGTACACCAGTTGCGGATGGTTTTTTGACGATCTGTCGGGCATAGAGACCACACAAATCATGCAATATGCTTGCCGTGCCATGCAATTGGTAAGTCAGGTGAGCGATATAAAACTTGAAGAAGAATTCTTGAGACGTATGGAGCTTGCACCTAGCAATGTTCCATCCTTGGCGAACGGCAGAGAGGTCTATAAGAAGTATGTAACACCCGCAAAGACCAACCTTCAACGTGTTGGAATGCATTACGCGGTCGCCTCAATATTTGAAGAAGATCCTGAGTCTTTCCCTGTTTTTAACTATACTACCAAGAATGATGTGTTCATTCGCAAAGAAGCAGGTGAACAGAAACTGGTAATCGGAATCACGAAGGTAAAATCAAACGTTACCAGGTCGGAAAAGAAATTTGCCTTCGCTGTAATTTACATGGGGCAGCACAACATCATTGGAAACATTTCCATTGATATGGAGCCCGACCGCTTCAATCTAATGCAGGCAAGTATTGTGACAGCGTTTGAAGAAGCTCGACTTGGTGATATAATCGGTTTGATGCAGACGTATTTTGGTCCCGAAAAGTATACTATATGGCAACTCTTTCAGGATGAAAAACGGAAGGTGTTCGATTTGATTACCTATCAAAGTATGCGCGATCTGGAAAATTCATTGAGAAGAATATATAATCGCGATTACCCACTTGTCATGGCGCTGGCTAATAACGATGCACCTATCCCAAATGCATATCGAACTACGTTCGAGTATATCTTGAATGCGGATCTTACTCGTTGCTTTTTGTCAGAGCGAATTAATGTCCGGCAGATCGAAAGGATTACGAGTGAGCTTGTAAAATGGAAATTAAATATCGAAGACGAAGATCAACTTGAAAGACTTGTAGGTGAAAGTATCATCAGGGAGATGAAGAGGTTCAGTCTGGAAGGCGACAACTATACACGCATTGAACGACTCAACAGGATTTTTCCGTTGCTATCGCAATTGAGATTGTCCCCAAATCTTTATAAAAGTCAAAATCTATATTTCGCACTTGCTACCGCCAATCCAAAGCACGATGGACACTCACCGGAGTGGATTAGAGAGTTTGTTTTGCTTGGCGAGAATTTGAGAGTGAGGATTGAATAGTGGAAACTCGAAAATGGAAAATAGAAGATGGTAGTGCCGATCGGTACTGCCCCTAATTTCTATTTTCTATTTTCTAAGCTAAGTGATAGTAAGTAGTAAGTAGTAAGTGGTAAGTGGTAAGTAGTACACGCGATCGGCACTACCCCCCTCTATTTTCCAGTTTCTATTTTCTAGTTTACGCGATAGCCTCCTTCAGCTGCGTATTATCAAGGTAGTTCCACACCAAACTACTCGCACCCAAAATTGGTGCAGCCTGATTCTGCAGGCCGGAGGGAAGTACTTTTATCTTTCCTCTGAATAAAGGCATCAGGTTCGCCTCCATATGTTTTATGGTCGGCTTAAAGATCAGGTCGCCTGCAAGCGATAGTCCGCCAAACAAAAAGATTGCTTCAGGGTCGGTGTGAACAATAGTTTCAGCCAGCTTCATTCCCAAAATGCGGCCCGTGTATTCGAATGCTGCCAACGCTACGATATCTCCTCTTACAGCGGATTCGGTAATCATCTTTGTTGTGAGATTATCGAAGCTGATGCCGCGAAGTTCACTTGGCTCCAGGTGATCTGCAAGAAGTTTATAGACGGTTCGCTTTATACCTGTAGCTGAAACATATGTCTCAAGGCATCCGCGTTTTCCGCAGTTGCAGTGACGTCCCGCAGGATTTACAGAAGTATGACCAACCTCGCCAGCGATGCCGTGCTTTCCATTTAAAAGTTGGCCGTTCGTTACAAAGCCACTTCCAAGACCAGTTCCCAGAGTGATCACTACAAAATCCTTCATTCCTTTTGCTGCGCCGTACACCATTTCACCGACAGCCGCTGCGTTAGCATCATTTGTAATGATTGCCGGTAGATCAAATTCTTCCCTGATCATGTCAGCGAGAGGTATGATACCCTTCCATTTCAAATTTGTCGCGCGTTCAATGGTACCTTTGTAATAGTTACCATTGGCTGCTCCGACTCCGACACCCATCATTTTATGCGCACCCGGAACAGCTTTGATAGCTTCTCTTAGCGCCTTCGAAAGGCCAGCAAAGTAATCCTTGAATTCTTCATATTGTGCAGTGGAAATACTACCCTGGTACACAACATTTCCCTGGCGATCGACGATGCCATATTTCGTGTTCGTTCCGCCAATGTCAATGCCAATAGTGAGCTCTTTCATAGTGCGCGCTTATAGTGATTATATAGACAGGATCTTTGCAATTCTCAATGCTTCGCCATCAATCTCATGATGCTTATCCATAATATCATCAAACCGATTATAGACGATCTTCTTGTCGCTTATACCTACCATTACGTCTGTCTTGCCTTCCAGTAGTCCTTCGACTGCAGCAACACCCATTCTCGAAGCGAGGACGCGATCGAAGTACGTAGGCGAGCCACCCCGTTGTAAATGGCCAAGTACGGTAACTTTAATGTCGAAATAGTTTGAACGTGCTGCGACCTGCTTGGCCAACGAATGTGCATCCCCGATCTTGGATCCTTCTGCGACAACAATAAGATTAGAACTCTTGCTGGTTTTTCCACCTTCGCCAAGAACACTGTATAGTTGATCAAACGTTATGTTTTCTTCTGGGATAATGATGGCAGCTGCACCACCCGCAATTCCACTGTTGATGGCAATGTAGCCAGAGTTTCTTCCCATAACCTCAATAAAAAACAATCGGTTATGCGAAAGAGCGGTATCCCGAATGCGATCAATAGCTTCAACTGCAATATTGGTGGCAGTATCGTAACCGATGGTGTAGTCGGTGCCAGCCAAATCGTTGTCAATGGTTCCTGGAATACATACACAGGGTACTTGAAACTGTTCGTGCAATTTGTGTAGGCCAGTAAAGGTTCCGTCTCCGCCAATTGCTATCAAAGCATTGATGCCTTCTTTCTTCAGATTGTTGAATGCCTTTGCGCGACCTTCGACTGTCCGAAACTCTTCGCTTCTAGCGGTCTTTAGAATCGTACCACCACGTTGAAGTATATTACCGACAGAGCGTGCGCCAAGTTTTACAATATCGCCTTCGATCATGCCCTCATAGCCTCGCATGATTCCGAAACATTCCTTCTTATAGTAAGCGCATGCACGTACCACGGCACGTATAGCCGCATTCATTCCGGGGGCATCTCCGCCGGAACTAAAGACTCCAATTCGCGAAATATTATTGCTCATCAATATGTAAAATCCGTTAAAAATAATGGACGAAACGCACTTTGCAACACACTATTTAATCAATTGAATTTCAAACGTTTGAAATAATTGATTAGGCCGTTGGTTGAAGAATCGTGTGACGTGACATCGGCAGGTGATTGTAATTCTGGTAAGATTTTTTTCGCCAGAACTTTTCCTAGTTCAACACCCCATTGATCAAAGCTGAAGATGTTCCACACTACGCCCTGGACAAAAATTTTATGTTCGTAAAGAGCTATAAGACTTCCAAGCGTTCGCGGAGTTAGTTTCTCGAAGAGAATACTATTGCTTGGCCTGTTGCCATCGAAGACACGAAATGGAGTATGCCACCGCACAAGATCTTCCGTCATACCGGTTGCGCGCAGCTCCTCGCGTACTTCTCCTTCTGTCTTTCCTTTCATGAGTGCTTCGGTCTGAGCAAAAAAATTGGAAAGCAATTTATCGTGGTGATCGCTCAAAGCATTTTGACTTTTAACCGGTGCAATGAAATCACAAGGTATAAGCTTCGTTCCCTGATGAATCAATTGGTAGAACGCGTGCTGCCCATTGGTTCCTGGCTCTCCCCATATGATAGGGCCGGTTTGATAATTCACAGGTTTGCCATCCCGGTCGACGGACTTGCCATTGCTTTCCATATTGCCTTGCTGGAAGTATGCAGCAAATCGGTGAAGTGATTGGTCGTAGGGAAGAATTGCTTCCGACGCTGATCCAAAAAAATTGTTATACCAAATTCCTATCATGGCCAGTATGACCGGAATATTTTTTTCGAAAGGCTCCGTTCTAAAATGATTATCCATTGCATGAGCACCATCCAACAATTTTTCGAAGTTGTCAAAACCAATTGTGCAGGCTATTGATAACCCTATCGATGACCATAACGAGTAGCGACCGCCCACCCAATCCCAAAAGACAAACATGTTGTTGGGATCGATACCGAATTTTACAACCTCATCTCTGTTGGTCGATACAGCTACAAAATGTTTGGCAACATCTCCGGTGTTGTTAGTTTTTTCAAGAAACCAATTGCGCGCTGATGCAGCGTTTGTCATCGTTTCCTGCGTCGTAAAAGTTTTCGACGCAATGATGAACAAAGTTGTTTCAGGATTAAGTGGCTTCAAAGTCTCAACGATATGGGTACCGTCGATATTTGAAACGAAGTGAGGTCTTACGTTTTGCCAATACGGCTTTAACGCTTCAGTAACCATGTAAGGTCCCAGATCCGATCCGCCAATCCCGATGTTTACAATGTCGGTAATGCGTTTACCAGTAAAGCCTTTCCAATTACCCTGAATGAGATTTTCGGAAAAGACCTTCATTTGAGAAAGCACCTGATTTACTTCAGACATTACATCCTGACCATCGACTGCAATAGGCGAGTTTGAACGATTTCTCAAGGCTATGTGAAGCACCGGCCGGTTCTCTGTCCTGTTGATCTTTTCACCATTGAACATTGCATTGATGGCATCTCGGAGATTTACTTCTGAGGCCAGGTTTGCCAGGTCCTTTATGGTTTCATCTATGATAATATTTTTTGAGTAGTCAATCAGTACATCCTCAAACTTCAAATGCATCCGCTCAAACCTATCCGGATCTTCAGCAAAGAGTTCGCGCATTGTGGTGGCCTGTAGAGAGAGAAATTGAACTTCGAGTCGTCGCCAGGCAGAAGTTTCCGTGGGGTTTTGATTTGTAAGCATAGATATATGGTGTATTGGCGCGAAGATAGTTTTTGCAGTATTCTGGCGAAAGAATAAACATCGTTTCTTAACCTATTGATTAATAGCTTCGAATCAGCTTACTTTAAGCTTTTTTGCAGTATATAGGGGATAGATTAATGCAAACACCATTTAACCTATGGTAAAGGTTTACCAGGCCCTCATTTTTTGTGTATTTATTCTTGTAGTAACCCAAACCAGCCAGGCACAAAAGCTCTACTTCTCCGATAACGGCGACGTGAAGCGGATGAATCTTGATGGATCCGGCGTTCAAACAATCGTTCCAGGGACTCCCTATGGCTTCAGTTACATTGCTGTAGATGGCCATGCAAACTTGCTCTTTTATAACAACGGCCAGGAAACATTCAGATCTGCACTAGATGGTACATCGCAAGCAAAGATCACTGATGATGGTGCTTTTGCCGGATATTCCAACATTGTAGCTATTCCCGATTACGAAGTTCTCATTTACGCAGGTATAACAGACGATCAGGACGACCTGTGGAGGGGCAGCTACTATGATGACCCATCCACACCACCGGCATTTCTTACAACCGGTATTAGCATGCCTTCGGATGAAGAGTACGTGGACATGGCTTACAACCCAAGCGAGGAAAAAATATATTTCACCGGGTACAATGGTGCCGTCTATTCCGCCTACCAGGATGGAACTGGTGCCACCATGCTAGTGTCCGCTAATGCGAGCGGCCCGATAGGTGTTGATTATGTCAATGACAAATTTTATTGGGTACAATACATCACAGGCCTTTACACTATCATGAGTGCTAATCTCAATGGCTCAGGGGCAACACCTGTGCTGACCAATGGAGGCACTTCAATAGAAAGTATTGATGTATACCCCGAACAAAACGCTGTATTTTTTGCGCAGCCAGATGGAGTTTACCGCATGGCATTAAACGGCGTAGGTGGAAAAACGCAGTTGTTCAGCGGAACTTATGTTACAAACGTCGCTATAAACTTCGACATAACTCCGCCGGCGTTTTATGCGCTTAGCCCTACCGATGGAAACACTACAGTATCTGTTACTGCTAACCTGTCGTTGAGTTTTACCGAAGCTGTGAAACGATCAACTACCACCGGAACTGGAGACGAGACGTCATTTCGCATTTATGAGATGCCTGGTGATGTCCTGGTAGAAACGATCAGCCGGGCATCTGCTACAATTGCAGGTAATATTGTAACAATTGATCCGTCAATTACACTCAAATACAACACGGACTATTACGTGCTTGCAGGGAACAAGACGATAATCGACTACAGTGATAATAATTGGATTGGCATTGTCGCCCCAACCGCGTGGAACTTCAAAACAGAGGTCGATGAAAGTGTTTTCTATTCGAGGCAAAATGGTAATTGGGATAGTCCGGCTACGTGGTCGCACGAGGGTCATTCAGGAGCTGCTGCAACCATAACACCCGGCACAGGTGCGGATGTTATTATTGGGAATGGTCATACGGTTACGTTGACAACTAACGAGGCCGTAGTCGCTGCCACAACCAAGGGTACAGAAATTATGCCGGGCGCTACCCTTGATGCTGCCGGCTTTTCTCTCACGGTTTGGGGGCGACTTGCGATAGATGGAACATTGTTAAACGGTGGAATCCTGTCGGGAATGTTTCAATTGTATGCAGCAAGTGAAATCCCGGTATTCGATGAGATACATTATGGCGTGTCCGGACTGCCCGGTTCGGTTGCCGACATACATACCAATGTTGTCGCACTGAATGGAATTCAGTCGATCGATGGAGGAATTATAAATACAAATGGATTCCAAATTTGCGTTCCTCCTACGCCATCACCCACATCACCTACGTTTAGCAATATAACTCCTTCGAGTCTTACTCTGTCCTGGACAGCAGGAGGAGGGCAGGCGTTTGTTGTTGCTCGCGCGGGTTCGACTGCATATAAACCTCAATTCGGACAAGCTTATACGGCGAATACGGCGTTTGGCTCAGGGGATGCAGTTGGCCCAGGAAATTTTCTTGTATACAGCGGCTCAGGCACCAGTGTGAACATAACCGGCCTCACACCTGGTACCACCTATGAGTTCGATATGTACAGCTTCAGCACAAGCATTGGAGGATGTTATAGCATTCAAAACTATCAATTTACCTCTGTCTCATCCTGTGTTGCACTCACCGCTCCAACGGGTGCCGTAAACGCACAGTATTGTACGGGTGATACGAAACCTTCCTTGATTGTGAATAGCCCGGGCGTTGGAAAGCGGATCAGGTGGTACGATGCACCTACCGGAGGAAACATTGTACCAGGCAATACCAGTGGGGGAGACGGACTCGGTGAGGTATTCATACCGACTGCGCCGTCAGGAACTTTTTATGCTGAAACCTATGATGAAGGAACAGATTGCTCCAGTCCGACAAGAACAGCGGTTACGCTGACGTTACATCCTCCATTGGTCGCCGGTGTACCATCAGCGAACCAGGCAATCTGTACCGGCGGCGATCCGGCCGTATTGGATGGGGGCACTTCATCAGGCGGTACTGGTGCGTACACTTATCAATGGGAATCATCGTTTGCAGCGGCTGGGCCATACACTGCGATTGGGGGAGCGACATCTGCCACGTATGACCCGCCGGCAGGATTGTCTCAGACTACTTATTACAGGCGAAGAACTGGCTCAGCAACATGCTCGCAGCCCGGCAGCCCGATTACCGTCACAGTTACTACAACGCCGACGATAGGCACACAGCCCACTAGTCAGCAAGTTTGCGATGGTGCTCCGATATCTTTTACGGTAAGCGCAACCGGAGTATCATTGACATATCAATGGCAAGCGAACACTGGCAGTGGCTTCGCAAATATTACCGATGGAGGCATTTATTCAGGAACAACGAGTGATGTTCTTCAAATCTCGAATACGGCAGGACTTAATAATGCGAGATATCAATGCATAGTAAGCAATAGCGGTGCTTGTCCGCTTACATCTTCTGCTGCTGTTTTAACGATCAGTACCAGGCCAGCTGTGGCAAATCAAACTCCGTCTTTTTGTGAAGATGTGCCAGGGTCGGGTGTGGCATCCGTTAACCTCACTACATTGAATGCAGCCATCTCGGGTGGAGCCGCCGCGGCAACCGTTGCCTGGTTTACGAATGCTGCGCATACTAATCCCGTAGCAAATCCAGCGAGTGTTTCGACAACAACTAATGCAATTTACTACGCGAGTGTAACAAGCAATGGGACTGGATGTAGCAGTCCCGCAACGGCAACTGTTACTATTGGTAGCAGGCCTGCAGGAAATGGAATCATTGCCGGACCGCTATCGCTTTGTGTTAACACTGAGGGAACATATTCGATAACGGGTGTTTCGGGAGCACAACGGTATCAGTGGGAAGTGTCGGGGGGTCTCGAGCTGGTGTCAGAGAATGGGGCGACTGCAACAATCCGCGCTGCTTCAGGTTCCGCGGGTAGAATTACAGCATCGGGAGAAAATGGCTGCGGATTAGGTAACGTTGCAGGCATCGATATACAGATCTTACCTGCACCCGATTTTCAAATCGTTACGCCCTCTGAAATAATCGCAGGTGAAATTGCTAACTTTTCATATCAAAACGCCTCGAATGATATTACCTCAGTGGAATGGAATTTCGGTGACAACAGTACCTCATCCGAAAACGCGCCTCAACATTCTTATGCTGAACCTGGCGAGTACTCAATAAGCCTTATAGCAATTAATGATCTGACGTGCGAAGGCACTGAGCAGGCGACTGTCACTGTGGCGCCGATTGCGGATTTGAGTGATTCAAATATTAAGAACGTTATCACCGCTAACGGAGACTCACAAAACGGATTTCTGTATATTGAGAATATCGAAAAGTACCCCGCCAACCAGGTTGTTTTACTCGATCGCTGGGGCGTGGAAGTTTTTAAGAAGGATAATTATTTAAACGACTGGGATGCCCGAAAGAATGGAGAATTTTTGCCCCCTGGTCAATATGTCTGCGTTGTAAAATTGGTCGATACAGGCAAGATATATACCAGGACGGTATCCATAATCAAACGTAAATAGAGTGAAAAAACTTTTACCCCTCTCTTTTTTCATTTTAGGGATTGCCTTGCTCTCGCGAGCGCAAGATGTTCCGGTCTACAGTCAAAAGCTCACAAATTCATTTTTGTATAACCCATCCGTTGCGGGAAATACGTTGGGATCGGCAACGCTATCTTATCGACAGCAGTGGGCAGGTGTGGAGGGTTCACCTAAAACACTTTTCTTCAGCATACACAGTCCGTTTGCGCATCACAGGTTTGGGACAGGTTTCAATGTATACCAGGAAAAATCTGGCGTTAATGAAAACTTGTTTGCCTCAGGTGCTTTTGCTTATCACTTGCGGTTCACGGATGATAAAATGTTCTCAATGGGAGTGTCTGTTGAATATGTTAACACGAAAATCAACTATCGCGATGTAGATGTCATCGATGGAGATGATGATCTTCTCACTGGTAACCAGCCGAACGCAAACGCATTGGATTTTTCGTTCGGTATGAATTATACCTCTAAATATTTAAACGTGGGAGCTTCTGCAAATCGCCTGGGCACGTTCGTTGGACTCAGCGATTCAACGTCGCAGTTCTCACAGTTTTTTTCAGGTTTTGTGATGCTTAAGCTCCCCGTTGCTGGCGAACGAGATGTGATTGAGCCAATTGTTTACTTTAGAAAATTTGCCAATGGAACCCATCAGATAGACGGAGGGTTGTACTACACTTTCAAGGACGCTTTTACGCTGGGAGGCTCATATCGAACTGGCGGCGCCATCGGATTGACGGGTGCCCTGCGAATCAGCAAGAAACTGTTGATCGGATATAGCAGAGAAATTTTATCCGGGGACTTTAGTAAAAATATCGGCGCGTCCAACGAGTTTACTTTAAGGCTCGACTTTAGAGACCACAACTACTATACGAAGAAAAAGAATGCGCGTGAGATCAGCACGAGTGCGTTGGCTTTGAGACGAAAAACTCTTTCCAGTTATTCAAAGGGAACAGGTTTCGCCAAGAGCCAGAAATACAAAAAGAAACTTAAGAGAAATTATATTAAGTCTCCAAATTATAGAATGGAGTCAAGCAAGAAACTTCAAACGAAGAAAATCACCAAGAAAGGTCCGAACCGTCACAAGCCCCGAAAGAAGCCTAGGTAGGACTTTTAATTTAATATTTTGACCTAAGTAGTAAGTAGTAAATAGTAAGTAGTAAGTAGTAAGTAGTAAGTAGTAAGTAGTAAGTAGTAAGTAGTAGAGTCAGTCTGAAACCTCAAACCTTAAACTTTAAACTTTAAACTATTTCCTAAACTTATTTACTAGCATCGCCAGCTTTTCCTCCATCGACATCTCCTTTTGAGGAGGTTTCGAAGAGTGCTTGGGTGAAGATGGCTTTTTCTTATGTCCGCCGCCGTTATTTTCTTTCTTCGGAGGTGCTTGCTGAGGAGCTTGTTCAGCAAATGGATTAGTTTTCATCG
>JAEZBX010000042.1 GCA_023412765.1 Bacteroidota bacterium | reverse complement strand
TTCGCTTGTTGAGGCAAAATTTTGTACTTCGTCGCCTAGCGCAGCAGTAATTTGTCGTGACTTGGCTCCCCAGCCGCATGGCTGCGCTTTTGGATTTGCAACTGAATTTTAGCCCTGCCTCCGCCGAACTTCGGCAGGCGCAGCGCACATCCCCCACCAGGCCAAAGCTAAAATTAGGTTGCAATCCAAAAGCTGGAAGAATGGTCCTGCTACTCCTCAAGCCATACAGTTCTCTTATCTTGACAAAGTAGTACTAGTTATTGTGGAGTGGCTTTGCGCTCGATCAAATATTGCAGCAATGCGCCTTATACCCTATACCCTATACCTCACCTTATTCCTTATTCCTTTTGTCCAACTTGACAAAGTAGCATTAACTATTAACGGATAACTATTAACGATTCACTTCCATTCCGGCTCTATAAATGCTCGAACGCACCACTTCGCCGCTTTCATCAAATTCCTTCCATTCCTTGTGTTTCTTGTCCGCGATGTATTCACCTTGTTCTTTGATCTTTCCGTTGGGATGGTAGGAAGTGAAGGCACCCTGTCTACGGTTTGAGCGGTATTCAGCAACGGACTCCACTGCTCCAGTTTCATAATAAGTCTTAACTGGTCCGGTCAATAAATTGACTTTGAACGACTCTTCTTTTTGGATTTTTCCGGACGGATAAAAACTCTGACGCAACCCGCTGAGTTTCCCGTTTTCATAGGTTTCCTTCAGCTTTGGTGTTTTCGTTCCATCGTAATAGACAACGGTAGGGCCATGCGGTCGGCCATTCCTGGTTCTTTTTTCAATTTTTACCAATCCAGCTTCGTCAAGCTCTTGTATTGTTGCATCAATCCCATTTGCCGCGACCTGCTCTTTGATTTTTATCTTACCTGATGGAAAATATTCAATGTTTGTGCCTGTCTTAGCGCCGTCTTTGTATTGGAATTTATGCTGAACATCCCCGTTTGCAAAGTATCCGATATTTTCGCCATGAAGTCTTCCACCTAAGAAACTTCCTTCCAGTATTAATTTGCCATCGCGATCATAGGTTTTGAACTTTCCATTTTTTGAACCGTCTTCCATCGTCGCGACAGTCTCCAGTTGGCCGTTGGTAAAGTAAGTCTTATAAAAGCCGCTTAAAATTCCATCCTTATAATTCGCTTCCGTTTCCACCTTGCCATCTTCGTAAAAAGTGCGGGAGATGCCGTTGGGTTTTCCGTTTCGATAACTCATCTCTTTACGGAGATTGCCTCCGGGGTAATACTCCTTCACAAGGCCCTCCGGCTTGCCCTTTACGAAAAAACTCTCGCGTTTAACGCTACCGTTGTCAAAGTACAATTGAATGCTGTCGGCAAGTTTGTCGTTTTGATAATAAGCACTTTGATAGGGTCTTCCATCTTCATCAAATATCTTCACTGCACCATGTCGCATACCGTTAACGTAGTTCATCGTGCGTGCAGGCTTGCCATTCTCGTGGTATTCCGTAAAAATGCCTGACTTTTCTCCATCTTCGAAATTTCCCTCGAGCATAATGCCACCGGTTTCATAAAACCGTTGGTATTTACCTACATATCGCTGCTCATCTTCCTTGGAAACGAAAAATATTTCCTGAATATGTTCCTTCTTAGGATCATAGTACGTCCGCATTTCCTTTTGCGCAACTGTCACTGTATTGGCGAAGAGCAGGAGCAAAAATGTTAATCGCAAAGACCAAAAATTTTTACCACATAGGAGCCACGAAGACACAAACAATACATAAAGACGTGTAAAAATTTCTTTGTGAACCTTAGTGTCTTCGTGTCTTCGTGGCAAAATCCTTTGTGTCTTTGTATTAAGAGAAAACGATGGGAATCTCTCCATGTTGCACTACATCAAACCTTCTCAATAACCATTGCCGAAGCTCCCCCTCCACCATTACAAATACCGGCAACGCCAATTGCTGCATTATTCTGATGAAGCACGTTGATGAGGGTGGTCACTATTCTTGACCCTGAGGAGCCCAATGGATGTCCCAACGCAACAGCCCCACCGTTGACATTTACATTCGATGCATCGATTCCCAATTTGATATTGTTGGCCAGCGCAACGGCAGAAAATGCTTCGTTGATTTCATAAAACTTTACATCTTTCTTATCCACTCCAGCTTGCTTCATCGCTTTTGGAATTGCTATGGAGGGGGTGGTCGTGAACCACATAGGATCTTGTGCCGCGTCGGCAAAACCTAAAATTCTTGCAATTGGTTTTACACCCAGTTCTTTGGCTTTTTCCTTGCTCATTAACAAAATGGCCGAAGCACCATCATTCAGCGTGGAGGCATTTGCCGCTGTTACAGTACCATCTTTTCCAAACGCCGGTTTTAGTGTAGGGACCTTTTCGAAATTTACATTCTTATATTCTTCGTCTTCAGCAAAGAGCGACTTGTTTCCCTTTCGATCAGTAATCTCAACCGGAATTACTTCGTCTTTGAATTTACCTTGCTTCCACGACTCAGCAGACCTTTTATAGGAAGAAATTGCATAATCGTCCTGATCCTTTCTCGAGATATTCATTTCCCGCGCAGTGTTGTCCGCACATACACCCATAGCGCAATGGTTGTAAATATCGGTTAAGCCATCATATTGTAGTCCATCGATAAGTTCGCCGTGACCATATCGATAGCCTGTTCTGGCTTTCATTAGATAGTAGGGAATATTGCTCATACTCTCCATTCCACCGGCGAGCACTACATCATTGTGGCCGAGCATTATGCTTTGTGCACCAAACATCACGGCTTTCATACCAGAGGCGCATACTTTATTAACAAGCGTGCAGGGAATTTCAAAACCCAGTCCAGCGTTCGCTGCCACTTGCGTTGCAGGAGCTTGCCCCAGCCCGGCGGAAATGACATTCCCCACAAATAATTCCTGGACATGCTTTCCATCTACACCAGCTTTTTCCAACGCTGCTTTAAAAGCAATGCCTCCCAGGGTTGTCGCTGTCACTCCGCTAAGTCCTCCACCAAAGCTCCCGATAGGCGTGCGTACAGCAGAGATAATATATACTTCTTTCATGAATTTTTTTTTTATTTCCACCCTGTCCCCTTAGCAGGCAACACCTAAACACTTAAACACCTAAACACCTAAACACTCTCACCAGTCCGGCTTCCCGCTATCTCTCGGCTTCGTCGCCTTCCTTTTGTTTTGCTGCAGATATTGAATCTCCTGATTCTTCATCGCCTCCAGGATCATTTTTGCTTTCTCTTCGCTCATTTTCATCTGCTGCAGTTTTTGAGAAAGTTGAGGCGAGTTGTCAGTCTTTTCGTTTTTATTGTCCTTGTTCTCTCGCTGATCCTGCTCACCTTCTTTTTTATCTTTCGCTTCTTCTTCTTTTTTTTCCTGGTCGCTTTTTTGGTCCTGCTTGTCTTGCTGATCCTTTTGTTCTTTCTGCTCTTTCTCCTGTTGCTCTTTTTTCTGTTGTTCTTTCTTTTGCTGCTCCTGCTGTTCTTTCTCCTTGTTTTCCTCGTTACGTTTTTGATCCTCTTTCTTTTTTTCTTCCTTAAGCTTGTCAGCTAGCGCTTTCAGTTTTTGATCGTTGGGAAACTTTTGCAACCCCGCTTGCACGGAAGCCAAGGCATCTGCACGACGATTTTGCACATAATGATTGGCAGAAGTGTTGAAATACGTCTGAGCGACCTGGGAGAAACAGCTTACGCCTGTCGCTAGAAAAAAGAATAATATAAGACTGATAACTCTCATTTTTGTTTGTCTATCGTTATAATCTCTCTTAACCGGTTCATGAAATCCTCGTAGTATAACACCGATGGATCCCTTTTAGCTCCATCGCTCATAAGCTTTTCTGCCTCTGGAAATCTGAAATCTGCAGCCAATTTATCAGCTTGTGCTTTCAATCGCTTAGCATATGCCGACGGCTCCTTCGGGCGGTTTTTCTCTTTTTCTTCCTGCTTTTTCTTCTCCTCTTCAAGTTTCCTCTTTAACGCTTCATAGTTGTATTTCGCATCGACGTTGTTGTTATCGGCTTTGATTGCTTCCTTAAAATTTGAAAGCGCCTCTTCAAATTTACCCTGCTGATGGAACATTATGCCCAGTTGCTGGTGAGCTTTGGATCGAATGTGATCCTTATCACTCGCGGTCAGCGATTGATAGGTAGACATAGCGTTGGACGTGTCTTTAATATGATAAAAAGAGTTAGCCAGGTTGATCAGGACTTCATCCTCCTTTACATCCAGGGAATCAGACAAATATTGATAAAGCGAAGCTGCTTTTTTATAGTCGCCATCAACGTACGCTTTTCTTGCATCAGTTTTAGCCGTATTGATCCGTGCAATCCGCGTTGGATCGATTATAACGAGTGCAAGCATTGTGACTACCAGAGTTTTCATATCCGTACCGTCACTATGTTTACAAGTATGTCGATCACAAGAAGAAGCGCCGCAGCCGCCAGGAAATAAAAATATTTGTTAGCCGTCACGTCGATGAAACGTGCGTCACGAAGTTCACCCTCTATATTTCCTATTGTACTGATCAGCCGTGATACATCGTTCTTGGTCTCATTGATTTCAAAATATTGCCCGCCGGTTTGTGAGGCAAGCGATTTAAGTTCTTTAGAGTTAAGCTTCGTTTGCACTATCAATCCCTGGCGATTGGTTTTCAGGGTGCTACCGGAATAAATGTTTCCGCCTTTTTCTGTTCCTACGCCAAGGGTGAACAGCCTGATATCGTTCTTTTCAATTTCCCGGGCTACCTCGTCTGTTTCCTCGCCGAAATCTTCTCCATCACTTATTAGGATAATCACTTTCGACTTTGCCTGAGGCTCAGGCCCGTCGCCTTCTTCAAGTTTTGCAAGTGCCATGCGCAACGGCGGACCGAAATCAGTTCCTGATGCTGGTACCAACCCTGAATTCATGGTCTCGATAAAAAGATTCAACGCATTCTGGTCGTAAGTCAGAGGACATTGCATAAATGCTTCTGATGAAAAAATAATTATGCCGATTCGGTCGGAGTTAAATGCAGCCACAATTTTTTTCATTTCAAATTTGATCTTTTGAAGTCTGGTGGGTTGGATGTCGAATGCATCCATTGATTTCGAAAGATCAACACATATCATGATGTCCTTGCCTACTGCCTTGACCTCCTTTTTGGAGCCGCCGAACGATGGTCCCAGTAGCGCAATTATAAACAACGCGAAATAGATGGTCCGGAAGAAGAGCTTTATAAACACATTTCCGTAAGGTGTATTAAGTTGGCGGGCAATTCGAATTATGCGGATTAAATAGAAGATATAGAATGCCGCAAATGCTGCAATAAAAATTATTTCGGTGATTCCTAAGTTCCTATACCAAAGCATCTTTCTTCTTCAATCAATCCGCAATTAACAATAACTGATTTGCATGTGCAATTGTACCACTAAACCTCCGTCCCGACCATCAAATTTCCAGTCGCATTACATAATCATTCATCCAAAAACTTCCTATCGGTATATCCTCTTCGCGAATAATATCAAAGCCCATTTTTCGGTAGAAATGTTGTGCCGGATTGTATCGATTAACGTTAAGATCGAGGGTTTTAACTCCCGTTTGCTGCATTCTTTTTTTGACTTCTTCTATTAAAATTGTGCCATATCCCTTTCCCTGGTTCTCGGGAAGGACGTACAACTTGTGAATTTTCCATATTTGTGGGGCTTCCGGTCTGGCACCAAACGACACAAATCCCTGCATTCCGCGATTATCTTTTATTAGTAAAAAATGTTGTGAACCATCCCGCATCACTTTGGACAAGGCTAAAGTGCCGTACAAAGTTTTTAGCATGTAATCTAACTGTTCAGCGCTTAGAATTTTCGTGTATGTGGCGTGCCAGGTTTTCTCCGCAATTCCCACAATAGACGGGATATGTGCTTCGTTTCCTTCTATTATCTCGACCATGGACTAAAATTAATAATATGCGTTAAACGATCATTTTTTGCCGACGGCATAGAGAACAAATACAATATTTCTCCGGTTAAACCCTCAATATGACTCTTTGTCTAACAATCGGGTTAGGCACGTTACGAGCAAAGTTATGCAGGAAGACAGTGTTTTTAAGACAAGCATCAGTATGGTAGAAGAGCGTTCACCATTTAAGGTTCTATTAGTAGATGATAGGGATGAGAACCTTTTTGCGCTTGAGGCGATCCTTAAAGATGAAAACTATCAGCTGGTCAAAGCACATTCAGGGAAAGAAGCTTTAACCTATCTCTTGAAGGATCTCGATTTTCACCTTATCATAATGGACGTTCTGATGCCGGGGATGAATGGATTCGAAACAGCTGAGATGATTTATGATCGCGAGAAGCTGAAAAATATTCCTATCATTTTCCTTACGGCGATGGATATTGAAGGGAATATTTATAAGGGATATAAAGCAGGTGCCATCGATTACATAAGCAAACCGATTATACCTGAGCTATTGAAAGTGAAGGTTCGTGCATTTGTTGAATTGAGCGAAAAGAACAGGCAACTCATTCAACAGGAAAAAATGCTTCGCGCCGCGAATCGTAAACTTGAGTGGGAGATAGCTGAGCGGAAAGTTTCGGAAGCAAAAGTCAAGGCGCTGAATGAAGTTCTGGCCAACAAACTTGAGCAACTGCAATCGCTTGATTCTTTTAATTATTCTATCTCGCATGATTTAATGTCGCCGCTGAATAGTATCACCGGGCTAACCGGATTACTGCAGACGATGTATCCTGAAAAATTCGATAATGAAGTCTTGGAAATTGTGAACCATATTATGGGATCGGTGGACCGAATGTCGAAGTTGATTAAAGATCTTTTGTCTTTTTCGCGCCAGGCAAATGCTGAGATCAGTAAAGTGGATGTGCGGATGAGTGAAATGGTAAAAGAAGTGATGGAAGAAATCTCGCTTTCTCATCCTGTTAATGATACGGAGATAATCATAAATGACTTGCCTGATGCGTATTGCGACAACAGCATGCTGCGACAGGTTTGGATGAACCTGATTTCAAACGCAATTAAATATTCGCAAAAGAAGCCTCAGCCAAGAATTGAAATAGGTGGCTTAAAGGAGAATGATGACTATGTCTTTTACGTAAAAGACAACGGAGCTGGATTTAATATGGCGAATTACAACAAGTTGTTTTCCATTTTTCAGCGCCTCCACACCGAAAACGAATTCAACGGAACGGGTATTGGTCTTGCAGTAGTGAAGAGAATCATTGAGCGACACGATGGCAGGATCTGGGCTCAGTCAGAGGAAGGGAAGGGGTCGGAGTTTTATTTTACGCTCGGAGGAAAACCCTTGAATTAGCTGACAGCTATCAGCATACAGCTGACAGCCCCTGTGGGCCGAAAGCAGAAAGCTTAACGCGGAAGGCTAGGGCGTGCGTTGGTTTCGAAATTGTCTCCAGATCACGATAAAGGTTTGCGCCATGTCCTGCCCTGTCCAAATCATCTATTGCACCTCAGGTTGCGCCAGACACCGATTACCATGATCACACGAAGTGCACGAGTTGAGTTCTACGATTTAATTTAAATGCTCAAAGTGTTGAGTCAGACACCGATTACCTCGATCAAACGTAGTATACAAGTTAAGTCTAATGATTTAACCAAATCATGCGGCCCGCTGCGTCCGCCACCGATTACCTTAATCAAACGAAGTGCACTAGAGAGGTTTCTCATTTAAAATTAAGTTGCTCAGCACGCTGAGTCCGACACCGATCACCTCTTACCACCTACTACTTACCACTCACTACTTACTACTTACTACTTATCACTTACCACTTACTAACCCACTGCTCCCAACACCGGCAACCTCCTCACTCTCTTCCCCGTCGCTGCATAAAGTGCATTGCAAAACGCAGGAATAAAAGGAGGCACTGGAGGCTCACCAACGCCAGTAGGCCGCTCGTTGCTTTCAATGATGTGAACAGCTGTTTCATAGGGACTATCAGCCATGCGTGCAACCCGGTAGTCATGGAAATTGGATTGTTGAACACCGCCATCTTTGATCGTAATTTCACTTCGCAGCGCAAGACTAGCCGCAAATGCTGCGCCTCCTTCAAACTGTGCTTTAATCCGTTCAGGATTGACTGGTACACCGCAATCGACGGCGTAAGTCACTTTAGGAATTCGGATTTTATTATTGGCGTCGACCGTGACCTCCACAACGCACGCGACATAGGTTAGGAAACTTCTGTGTGCAGCAAAACCCTGGCCGCTTCCCTTTGATAAGCTTTTTCCCCATTCTGATTTATCTCTTGCCGTTTCGATCACTTTTTTAAAACGGGCAGTGCTCCAGGGAAAATCCTCTAACTTTTCGCTATAGTTCCAGAATTCGGACGTAAGGTTAGCAAAATCAATATTTCGATCCTGACCAAGCAGGTCCAGCGTATTCTGTATTGCATCCATGCCGCGGGCCTCAGCGATTTCATCTAACGTACAGCCTACCGCAAATGCGTGATGGATGTTAGCGACAGATCTCAGCCATCCAATCCGGGTTTTTACTTTTGCTTCCTGTGTTTCGCAGCAGACATTTTCAATGGCAAACGGCAGGTCAATCATACCCATGCTCAGTTCTGCGCCATCCGGTTCTTTAGAATCAGCATTTGAAGTTCCTCCTATAGTAGGAAACACAGATCGATGCAGCCATGCGCTAACTTTATTATTCTCATCGATACCCACTTTCAGATGTTGCGCAGATGGGAAGTGATAAAAGTCATGCTGGATATCATCCTCGCGGGTCCACAATATCTTGATTGGTTTTTCCATTTCTCTTGAGATCAATGCTGCCTCCACTACAAAGTCAGGCTTGGACTTTCGACCGAACGCGCCACCCAAAAGAGTAACGTTGACGGTAACAGCGCTAACGTCCAGGCCAAGCGCGGTCGCCAATGATTTTCGCACCCCTTGTGGATCTTGTACGGGTGCCCATACTTCGCAGACATTGTCATGAACATGTGCCAAAGCGCAGGGTGTTTCCATGGCGGTGTGCGCAAGGTGCGGAACGATATAGTCCGCCTCAATCACTTTCTTTGCTTTAGCCAAACCGTTGTCAACCTTTCCGTTTTCTCTTCTGGGCTTACCTTTCGTTTTCGCCCTTCTCAACATGTCACTGCCGTATGAATCGGAGTTGTAATCGCCATTGATCCCTTTGCTCCAGGTCACGTTCAAAGCTTTGCGACCCTCAAGAGCAGCCCAGGTATTCTCTGCTACCACGACGACACCTCCCAGCGGCTTATTGAAATGAGTGGGGAAGCCGGGAGCATCCAAAGCAAAAACTTTAATAACTCCAGGTACTTGAGTTGCCTTATCGCTGGTGAATGATTTTAAATTTGCGCCAGGTTCCGGGTTGCGTCTTATTACAGCGATTTTTGTTTCTGGAAGGTGATAGTCGAGTCCGAACTTTGCTTTACCTGTAACAATGTCTTTTAAGTCGACAATGGTACTTTGTTTCGAAATATATTTGAAATCTTTTGGTGACTTTAATGTGATCGCGCTTTCGTCTGGAAGAGGCAATGCCCCAGCTTTCTCAGCAAGGTATCCAAAACCCAAAGCCTTGCCTGACGTGTGAACCACTTCATGATTTTGTGCTTTGCACTCTGCCACATCCACTCCCCATTCATTTGCCGCCGCTTGTTCAAGCATAAAGCGAACCGTTGCACCGGCCTTTCTCAACGGAGTGAAAAACATCCTGACACTGTAGGATCCATCCGTATTTTGATCTCCGTATTTTTCATCTCCGACAGCCTGCACTACCTTGACTCTATTCCAGTCAGCTTCCATCTCATCAGCCATAACCAGTGGAAGGCTGGTTCGGATGCCTGTGCCCATTTCGCTTCGGTGCGCGATGAGTGTTACGTCACCGTTCCCGTTTAGTGTTATAAAAAGATTTGGCGAAAAACTGTATTCGGGATTGCCGGTCAGTTTTTTCGAGGTATCACTGCAACTGAAGGTCATTCCAAGCAAAAGTCCCGAAACGCTCATCGATGTTGTTTTCAAAAAGTCGCGGCGGCTGACTTTGAAAAGCGAGGATTCGTATGTAGTTGTTGTCTTCATTTTGCAGCAGTGTTTGAGGCCCTTTTTATCGCTTTTCTAATACGCTCGTAAGTTCCACAGCGGCAAATATTTCCGGACATCGCATCTTCGATCTCGCTGTCGCTAGGTGCTGGATTCTTCTCAATCAAGGCAATCGCGGACATGATTTGTCCAGTCTGACAAAAGCCGCATTGAGGCACATTTTCTTCCATCCATGCACGTTGAACCGGATGGATTTCGGGTTCCGATACACCTTCGATTGTGGTAACCTTCTTTTCCCCGATTGTTGATACAGGGATTGAACATGATCGGACGGCGTTCCCGTCAAGATGAACCGTACATGCGCCGCACTGCGCCATCCCGCATCCGTACTTAGTTCCTGTAAGACCGAGATTATCGCGAAGCACCCAAAGTAATGGTGTGTTGGGGACCGCATCTACATTGTGGCTCTCGCCATTGATCATGATTCGGTATGTTGGCATATTGAGAAAGTTTGGTTGTTTGGAAGTTAGTGAATTTGGAGTGTGAGAAGCAAATGTTTCGAAGCTTCTTTCAATTTGGTCAATGGCATTTCTTGATATGCCCGACAGAGGCTACAAAGATGTTTTGGTACATAGAAGGCATCTTTTTATATTTCCTTCCTGTGGCTTTATTTTTAAAGTAGTCATGCTGTTAATGCGATCTTCAAGATGAGGCGGTTCATTCTCCTTTTTGTTGCTATTTCCCTCTCAGGAAGTATTGTGGCACAGGACAAATCTTTCAAGTTCGAACTTGACCATGTTGCACTTTCTGTAACAGACGTTGATCAAGCCGCTGCTTTTTGTGCTGATGTTCTGAAGCTTGAGGAAATCACTAACCGTTCAAAATTGAAAGATGTCAGGTGGTTTTCGATGGGACCCGGAAGAGAATTACACCTTATCGCAATCATAAAAGACAGTGTTGTCACCAATAAAGCGCTTCACGTGGCGCTAACTACCTCAAACTTTGATGCCTTTGTGGAAAATCTGGAACAGAGAAAGATTCCATATTCTGACTGGCCGGGAAATCCCCAGAAAGTTAATATTCGAGCTGATGGTATTAGACAAATTTTTTTCCAGGGATTCGATAACTATTGGTTTGAAGTAAATAGTGTAAAATAAATGGGCAATAACCGTCACCGATATAATTATCCACTTTTGACGAGCGTATAGCCTTTGCGTTTTAAACATAGAACAATTGAATACCGTTAAGAAACCATTTCGAACTCTCGGCATGATAGCGCCGCTGTTTGGCTTATGCTGTTTTATCACCTCATGTGAAAAAAAAATAGAGAAAGAATTTTTTTTAATTGAAAGCGATGGTGTCAAACTGAGAGTTGAAACCGTAACCGATAGTATTATCATACCTTTTGG
>JAEZBX010000004.1 GCA_023412765.1 Bacteroidota bacterium | reverse complement strand
TGGGAATGCCAGTAATCATGGAAGCGCCAGATGGCGATTTTATGTTTATTCAGTAACTCGATTTTGTATTTGTATGCATCGTCATCTTTGAGCCAATCCGTTTCATCCTGATTGTTGTAGAATGGTGTTTCGTGAGCGATAATGAAATTAGCTCCTGCTTTAGCCGTTTTTTCTATTACCTCCAATGTTGGGAACATCGTTGTTACGATCCCCGTCACAACCTGATCCATACTGCCGGATCGAAGCTCGTCGACGGTCTTGGGAAAGGGTGCATTTGGAATTTCTTTTAGAATGATGTCGATAATATCTTTTACTTTGATTGCCTGCGTTGGACTATCAGCCATAACGGTGCCGGGAAGGGATGATAGCAACACAGAGGTTCCTAAAATATTTTTACACGACGATAGGAATTTTCTTCTATCGAATTGTGAATCGGAAATAACGGCCATGAGATTGTTGTTAGATGGACATATTGATCTTGAAAATAGGAATTTTCTTTATGCTTTGTTGGAGTCTTGACAAACTTGTTAGCGATTGCCGTGTGAGTGGCTTTCATTTCTGGTCAACAAGATGTTTGATATTTCGGTCGGCGTCTTTGTTGGTGAAGAACACCAACAAAGGCTAGTAGCGTAATACTTTCTGGTTGTAAATCCATTTCGTACTGCGGAAGTATGGTAGAGGTGGTGCTGTTAGATTTTTCTTGCGAGTGTACCTCCGCCTGGTAAAGCTCTTCGATCTCACCCGAGAGAGCTATTACGTTGACGGCTTGGTATCATTTATTAATGCCTTTATAAGTTTAACTTTTTCGTCCGTGCGTTTGTTGGTGAAGAACACCAACAAAGGCTGGTGGCGTAGTACTTCCGGGTTGTAAATCCATTCCGTGCGGAGTATGTTAAGGTAGAGTCGGTACTGTAAGATGTCATTGCGTAGTGTGCTCTCCTCCTAGTGAAGCTCTTCGATAGCAGCCCTTGTTGGTGTTCTTCACCAACAAGCATGCGCACGATGAGTGCAATATCGATAGAATTAAAATCGTTGAATCACTTGACCGCTAAGGCTCTTTGCGTGAAAAGTGAATGGCTTCATATCTATGGTTTAACCTCCTTCGTAATGTGTTAAGAATGTCCAGTTCTCTTCATGTCGATAGTAAAATCCTGCGCTTGAGTACTTATAATCCCAGGGATATTTACACAGACCTGCCCTTACAGGATTGTCGTGTATATAATCTATCTTTTGATCTATAAACCATGGGGACCACAATGGAATACTTAGAGGGTTTCTCTCCCAAACCTGGTATTTCCTGTCCGCACTCTGGACCAACAATTCTTTTAGTATCGCTGATTCTTCATTTCGTAGTGTCTTGAGTATTTGTTGACTTGTAAACTTCAGGAAGTCTCGTTGCACTTCATTGCGGCGGTAGTCGGCTAACATTTGCCAAATCAAATGAAAGTGGTTGGACATAATAACGAAAGCATATACAGAAATCTTATTTGCTTTACATAAGAATGAAAGGCTCTCGACTACAATGTCTTTAAATCGGTTGTCAATTAAGACATCTTTCCATTCAAGGCATGTGACCGTTAAGAAGTCAGCGAATTGTTTTGTTTGGTAAACCTGATTCATATCACACACGATTGAGACGAACCAAGGTATGATTTACAGGGCGCTTGATAATTGCGTTTATTTCAAAATTTTCCTGACATTCTACGAAGCATTATTGAAACCTACTCTCTTAGCCCTTGTTGGTGTTCTTCACCAACAAGTCTGCGCACGGTTGAGCTAGTATGTGGAAAGACGTGGTATCATTGATTAATGCCTTTATAAGTTTGACTTTTTCGTCCGTGCGTTTGTTGGTGAAGAACACCAACAAAGGCTTGTAGCGGAGTACTTTCCGGGTTGTAAATCCATTCCCTGCGGAGGATGTATGATAGAGTTGGGGCTGCTAGGTTTTTTCGCCAAGTGTGTTTCTCCATTAGTAAAGGTTCTTCGATCTCAGCCCTTGTTGGTGTTGTTCACCAACAAGTCTGCGCACGGTTGAGCTAGTATGTGGAAAGACGTGGTATCATTGATTAATGCCTTTATAAGTTTGACTTTTTCGTCCGTGCGTTTGTTGGTGAAGAACACCAACAAAGGCATGTAGCGGAGTACTTTCGGGTTGTAAATCCATTCCCTGCGGAGGATGTATGATAGAGTTGGGGCTGTTAGGTTTTTTCACCAAGTGTGTTTCTCCATTAGTAAAGTTCTTCGATCTCAGCCCTTGTTGGTGTTGTTCACCAACAAGTCTGCGCACGATTGAGCTAGTATGTGGAAAGACGTGGTATCATTGATTAATGCCTTTATAAGTTTGACTTTTTCGGTCCGTGCCTTTGATGGTGAAGAACACCAACAAAGGCTCGTGGCGTAGTATCCGCTGGGTTGTAAATACGATCCCTGCCGAAGATCAAATATGGAGCGCTATTCACTTCCAGACAGCCGCACCGTTAGAGTTCCACTTCTGTCCGGAAAAAGATATGCAGGCATTCGAATCTCGATGCGCTTAAGGCCATCTATTTTTCGGTCAAGTTTCAACGGCGGGGGATCCAGTGAGATGACGGAAACAGAAAGGTCAGGATGTGATACATTTTTCAAAAACAATTGCTTACCGTCCTGTTTCAGAATGGCACCTCCTTTTACAATTTCTACATCTGCTGCTGTTATCAATTGCCATGTAATGAGGTTAGTTGAATCTGACAGCTGGAACTTATCTTCAATCAAAAGAGAATGGTTATCCTCTTTCACAAACCTTCTGCTTGCACTTTCCAGAAGGCCACCAAATATAGTTGACATATCTATCGTCGCCTCCGGCTTATCGCCGTCTTTATAACTGGTAATAGGAGCAAAAGCGCTGTTCACGTGAAGCGCGTCATTAACCGTAATTGTGCTATGTCCATAGTTATTCTTGGTCAATAAGGTCCAACGTTCACAGTCCTGGCAGTTACCCCAAAGGTTGAATCCCGTCTTTTCGATCTCGTGATAATCCTGGTTGCCCGGATCAACAACCCAACGCACTCCGTCAAGTTCAAAAATAAACGACCCTGCATCCATGTTTCCATGACTAATCGTTGCCCGCCCACCTTTACCTCCAAAATAATATTGTCGAGGATCGTTGTCAGCGCCTTTGAAGATCACGATCGGATTTATTCCATCACCTTTCCAGGATAGTGGAAGTTTTGTTGTGTTTTCAGCTTTGAATTGCGATAGCCACACCAATCCGGCACCCGCAAGTCTGGGTAGTTTCCCCATTTGGTCAGCGGGCATAAGAAATTTTTCCCTCTCCAGATAGAGGGGATTACCAGTATAGCTGGCAAACCATGCCAATGTGATATCACCATTCTTTCCACCGCCATCACCGCAGTCGGCGAAATTGTAATACATACCGGAAGGTGCAACGCTTAGTAGTCTGAAGTCTGCGCTCTCTAAAAATGCCGGGTATTCTGCGAGTCCAAAATCGGTTCCAAATGCACTTTGTAGAAGAGAAGATGTGATTACTGAGAAGCTGGTGCCATAGCCCCAATATGTGGCGCCCTCAGGATAAAGTCCATCGGGACCATACTGCATTAATGCATTAGGCATCCCATCCAATGCACGACTAATAGTCCTCGCAGCAAGTTCCGGATCTTTATCAGCAATCATTATCGATGCTGCGATCATGCCCCCATTGCATACCTGATTCCAATTGTTGGTGCCACGAACCCACCCAGGACGCCCATCCGGAGGATAACTGGGCTTAATTCCTTTTTCAATCAATGAAAATTTAGCGAGATCTACGGTGGCCTTAGGCAAAGCATCAGCTGCCCAATCCAGAGCAATTGCTACAGCCAGCGACATTTCTGCCACGTCGAGATAATGTGAGGGATTCCAATCAGAAAAATTGCAGACTGCTTTCAATTCATCATCTATACGTTTAAGGACAGCTGCATCTTTTTCAAGCCGATAAACCATTGCGAGAATGTTCATTCTATAAAGCATTTCTCTTGATACGCCTAACAACCTTCGTCCCACCACTTGTCTGGTAAGCAGCGGCTCAGTCTGTATCTCTGCAGCGTTCAATTTCATGGCTTCATAGAAATTCTTAACTATCGGATCTGACTGTATCTTCTTTTTTAAATCCCGTTCTATCTTCGGAGTAAGGACCAATCTTGGAGACGATTTCCGTAGGTTCTTTTTTATATAGGATACCGTAACAGGGTTCTTTAATTTAACTGTATCGGCAAGTGCAGTTTCACCCGCAGGTGTGTGTAGTTTTCCAACTCCTGTAAATGGCAATCCAATAAATACTAAACAAGAAATAATAAGAACGGTAAGTTTTATTTTCATTCCCTTAAAAATTGAGATTAATAATACTTTTGAGCCGATGCATAAGTTCCTTTGCACTAGAACCGGTAGGCACTGCGTTAACTATATTCAGACAACCACAACACGAGATTGTGGTTGCCTGATTTAATATAGATACGCTAAAAAACAGTTAGGTTAATTTATTCTAATTTAATATCAAACCGGTCAGTGACACGTAGTCTTATCACCATCCGGCGTTTTGACCGAGTGCCGGATTTTGTGAAATAACACTCGTGGGTATTGGCCACAAGTAATGTTTCTCTTCATCAAATACCGGATTCTCATAATCGGTTCCTTTGTAAATCTCCAGGTAAGGCACGCCGTCAACTTCGGAAGAACCTATAGTTACTTCTCCCTTCGGATCGAAGCGAGTTTTATTAGTCACGTCCCACCTGATTCCATAGTCTTTTACCTCGAGCTTTTTTCCCTGCTTCCATCGCCGCAGGTCATCATAGCGGAACCCTTCCATGAAAAGCTCAACTCGGCGTTCGCGACGAATTTCCACCAAAAGTGCAGAAATTCCTTCATTCGCATGACGAGGGTCCATGGGAACATCTAAAGTCATATGCGGCATGCCTACGCGGTCGCGGAGTAAATTTACACTGATATCCAGATCAGTTTGAGTAATTCCGCCTAGTTCTGCTTTCGCTTCGGCATAATTCAGCAATGCTTCACCGAATCTCAGGATAATCGCAGGTGTAGTGGATACGTTGTAAGTAGCATACGCCGCATCATTGTCGTAAACTTTAATGATGTGATATCCGGTTGCAATTTTGTGTCCTGGCCCGGTCATTCCTTGAATCCGGGGATACCTTATCACACCGAAGTCGTGATTCCCATATCTGTAAATAGCCTGATCGTCGGGGTGAAGGATCGTCTGCCTTAACCTGGGATCACGATTTTCCCAAATGTCCTCATAGACCTCATCGCCCTGATACAAAGGGGACAAGGAAATCGGAAGGCCGTCGGTGCACAAATAAGCTTCCACCATATCTTTAGTAGCCCCACCGTTGTAGTCCTTGTGGTAACTTTGGACGTGATTGGTGAATATTCCTAATTGATACCGCCTCCAGTAGAGAACCTCCGAAACTCCGGTGAGGTCTTTCATGCGATGGATTGCATTGTAATCAGTAGTGGGATCTCCTGTTGTATATAGCGAATAGGGCCCATCTTCCATCAACTCCAGTGCAGCATCTGCTGCTTCCTGCAACCACATTTCAGGATTAGTTCCACCGTGGTATTTGCGCCAGGTGCCTTCAAACAAACAAACTCTCGACTTCACAAGTAGGGCGGCCCAACGGTTCAATCTTCCAGGAGCATTTCCATCACCCCAATCGTTGGGAATATATTCCGTAGCAAAATTCAAATCTTCCAACACCTTTTCCATGACGAATTCACGATCATCCCGTTCACCATACAGGATGTCTTCGTCCTCGACGGTCAACTCGCGATCAACCCATTGAACATTACCATACTTTGAAACCTTATCAGCATAAAACCAGCCTCGTAGCAATCGTGCTTCACCGGCATATTTATTTCTGATTTCATCGGTTACTTTCACCTTCGGATAATTTTCCAATCCGATGTTAATGGCTCGTAAGAAATTCCAGCCTTCATAACCAAACCAATCCGCATTTTCAGGAACTGAGTGTTTCCCTGCCCGAACACGTTGAAAGAAGTCGTGCCTCGAATGCCGGGGCGCAGTATTGTCTGAAAATCCATCGAGATGCCAGATACCGCGAGCCTGGCTGTCAAATCCTTCGTCGTGACCCATGAGGATGGGTACGTTATCTTCCAGGCGCGCTAAATGGTAAAGCCCATTATTATAAACCCTCAAGTCGTTCTCAGTATTCCAAAAAGTTTCATTGCTTATCTGATCGAGGGGCATCCGTTCAAGGAAGTCATCATTGCAACGAATGGTTGTGAAGGTTGCCAGTACTAATAGAGATATTTTTATGAGATTTTTCATGTCATTTCTTTTTAGCGGTTAGAATGAAACCCTCAAGCCCAAAGAATAGCTGCGCTGTTTGTAATATTCCTGCGTAAGCGTTGGCCTTACCTCAGGATCCAATGGCTTCCTCATCTTGGTAGCCTCCCACATGTTCATCCCGGCAAAGTACACCTGTGCATTTGTCATTCCGATCCTGCCGATAATCGACGCAGGTAAATTATAGGCTAACGTTAAATTTTTCAGGCGTATGTATGCGCCGTTCTGTACATAACGACTTTGAGGCTGTACATTTTGCTTAGTGTTTGTGGAAATGTGCGGCGCAGGAAAATAAGCATCCCTATTGTCTTCGTTCCAGGTGTCAGTGAGATAATAATTCTCAACGTGGCCTGCGTTATAAGGGTAGAAAGCGACCCAGTTATCATTTGGTGGCCAGAAGTCATACTTCAATACTCCCTGGAAGAAAATGCTCAACGAAAGATTTTTCCACCTGACATTGCCAGTAATTCCAAAATTGCCCCTGGGTGCTTCGTATGCAATAATTTTTTGATCCCCAGGATTCTCCAGCGTATTATCACCTCTGGAGATTATACCGTCACCATTGAGGTCTGCATAACGAATATCACCAGGCCTCCAGTTGGAACCGAGTTGTGATTGGTCGGCTGCCTGTGCAATCTCATCTTCTGACTGAAAAATTCCCTGCGTAACAAATCCCCATCTTTCACCAATGGTTTGTCCTTCATAATATTCTGTGTTTGCATCTGAAGGATTTGGAAGCGCACCGGTCGGATTATCGTACTTGGTGATTTTTGAAATGTTATCAGAGAAGGCAAGTGCAAAACTATAATCCCAATCTTCGTTGATTCTTGAGCGCCAGGTTGCTGCAAGTTCCCAACCCTTTGTTCTTAGATCGGCCGCATTTTGTTTCGGAGCATCTGTCCCAAGAATTGACGGATATACAACCTCTGTTAGCATGTCTTTGGTATCGCGAGAATACACATCGAAAGAAACATCGAGTTTGTTACCCAGCAACGAAAAATCAAGACCAAGATTTGTTGTCGCAACGGTTTCCCATGTTAAGGTCGGACTCACCAACCCAGCGGGCGATACATAAGGGATTCGGTTTCCTGAACTCATCATGTACGGCGAGTTACCTGATTGCATCGTTGGAATATATGGATAGTAAATTGGAGGAGGATTTGAAGATGGCGGTATTGTTTGTTCGAATAATAATTGATTTCCTAACTCTCCGTATGAAGCGCGAAGCTTGAGGTTGTCGAGCCAGTTTTTAGTATTCGCCATGAATGACTCATTAGAAATTCTCCAGCCCACTGAGAACGAGGGAAAAAAACCAAACCGGTCTTCTTTCGGAAAACGAGAAGTTCCATCATACCTCCCGTTAGCTTCAATAAGATACCTGTCTTTAAATATGTAGTTTACTCTATAAAAGGCTCCGCGCAATGCGGTGTGCTCCTTCCCTCCATACGTTTCCTGACTTCCTGTTGTAGTATTGATATCGGGAATGGCTGGAGTAATCAGACCATAAGCTTGTGCCCTGATGAATTGGAATCGTCCCCATTCCTGGTTAAAGCCGATCATTCCTTTCAAGTAGTGACCATTTTTGTTGTCGATGGTGTAGTCAGCAAATGTGTTTAGCACGTAATACTGGTCATTATCCGACTGGTTGTTTATCCAATCATTTCCACTAAAGCCATTGTTAACAATCAATCCCGCAGCCAAATCCTGGTTAGCGATAACATCTATTTTGCTTTGAACATCCTGGAAGTCCCTGTAACGGTAGTTGATCGAAAATTCTCCACGGATATTGAGTCCTTTCAACGGTGTTAGTGTTGCACCTTGCGTGAGGACGAGATCGTTTCGAGTCCACGTCTGACGTCCACCTTGCTCCAGGTATGGAAGGAAGTTAACGTTGCCAAAGTACATTCCAATGTATTGCTCAAAGTCTGCGCGATCTCCCGGTGTGATGTAGTAGGGAAGGTCCGGAAACTGTATCGGATTGATGGGGTCCACTCTCGCAGAAGTGTTGATGTTCACATCCCAATTATAGAAGTGCGGCTTGTCGCTTTTTTCGGTGGTGAGCAGAGCTTTGGTGTCGGTACTAAACCAGTCAGTGATTTTGAAATCGCCTTTCATCAGTATGTTGTAGCGCTTGAAGTTTTCGTTCTTGCTTTTGTTTTTCAGGTAGCCATCTTTACTGAGATAGGCGAGAGAAACATAAAAAGAAGATTTTTGTGTGGCGCCCGAAACACTCATATCATACTTCTGCTGCGGAGCAAAATCGGTAATCAAGCGATCGGTGTAGTTGTTGTAGCCATAGAAGCGTAAGTTTCCGTTATACACCTTCCATGCATTTTCCAGCGTAGGATTTTCACTCCATGCCTTAGTGCCATCAATCATGTCCTGGTCGTACGCAGGCGCTCCATTAGTACGGATGCTGGCTTCGTTTCGGGCCAGGACGAACTGATGTGGATCTTTCACCGGGTCAATTAGAAATATCGGTTTGGAAAGTGCATACTCCGATCCGAAGCTAATGTTGATCTTATCACCCGATCCTTTCTTGGTCGTAACAAGGATTACTCCAAAGGCTGCTCTTGCACCATATACCGCTGCCGCGGAAGCATCCTTCAGCACACTAACACTTTCAATGTCATTTGGATTGATTCGATTCAAATCCATTGGAACATTGTCAACCAAAACCAACGGCTGACCACCGTTGATGGACTCGTATCCTCTGACATTAAACTCGATTGGCTCAGCCGGATCACCATTTCTTATGTTTACGTTAAGGTTCGGAACAACGCCTTGAAGTCCCTCGCCTACATTCGCTATCGGTCGGTTTCGTAGTGCTTCTCCGTCGGTAACTCCCACCGCTCCTGTGAGGTTTACTTTCTCTTGTGTTCCATAGCCGACAACAACTACTTCCTGCAATGCTGTGACATCGGCAGGAAGACTGATCGAGATATTTGTTTGAGCGCCTACACGTGTCTCCATCGTTTTGTATCCAATGAAAGAAAATACGAGAATACTATTTTCATCCTGGACTGTTATAGAAAACTTACCCGTAGCGTCAGTAGTGGTACCGTTGGTTGTTCCTTTTTCAAGGACATTAACGCCTGGGATTGGTTGGCCTGCTTCATCAGTGACAGTCCCGGTTATTGGCGCAACGGCTATTTCATCGTCCTTAACGGTACGGATAGACGCTGGATCCATGTTTGGTTTGAGAATTATTTCTTCCTCTTCGTCTAAGGCGAGCACGACAATATCCGGAGTCAACAGTTGAACAAGGACATCTCCCAAGCGCGTATCAGCTGATGAAAGAGATACTTTCTTAAGGCCTTTAATTAATTTTGCCCGATACGTAAATACCACTGACGTTTGCTTTTCTATCTCACTCAAGACCGACTTCACTTCCGCATCGCGAACGTCAATTGAAACCTTTCTGTCCATAATTCCCTGCCCGCTTAATGAAGCTGCAGAGACCAGGGTTGAAAAGATGGCCATTATCAAGGATTGGGCTAGCGTAATTCTCATAATGACAATGAAAGCATCTTGAATAGATCGGTGATTATTCATACTTTTAGAAGTTTTTGTTGTGAAAGGCAGAAACAAATTTGTCTGCCCCGACCTGTCGAGGCAGCAAGACAGAAAGCCGGTGGTGTTCCCGCACCACTGGCTGACTTTTGTGGGCTACGTAGAATTTTCCATAGGCACAGGTTAGGGTTTAGCTTCTAATCAAAATTTCGCTTTGCAGCCAGTACTGCTGATAACAATCCGGTCATGTTCCCGTACATAACTGGTACCGAGAGCATCACAGATGATGTCAAGTCTGGTGAAGATATCATCATCTGAAATCACTGTTGTCAGTTCGCATGAGGAGAATACATCCTCATCAAACTCAATATCAACGCCATAAGCTTTCTCGAGTGCCTTAAATATTTCTGTAACCGGAGCCTCTTCGAATCGCATACGCTTCATTTCTTCCCGCGGTATTATTACCCGTGGTTTCTCAACGAGAGTCTTAGAGAGCTCGTTCTCATTTTTGTCGTATACTATCTGTTGATTTGGAGTCAATATTATTTCAGTCGCTGACGCAGATGTTGTTTTATTGTCGGGGTTGGTATAAACGGATACTTTGCCGGATTTTACAGTTACAATTATTCGCCGCTCATGCTTTATCGCACGAATAATAAAGGTGGTGCCTAGTACCTTTGTTGTTACTTCATTTGCGTATACAAGAAATGGAAGATTTGGATTATGCGTTACATTAAAATCTGCTTCACCATCAAGGTATACTTCGCGTTTTGTTTGGTTGAATTCAGAGGAGTATTTTAAACTGCCTCCTGGCTGTAAAATTATATTTGAGCTATCGGGTAACTTAACTTGTTTTTTATTTCTGCTTGAATTTGTTATTTGCTTCCATATCACGCCGCCGTCATTGTTTTTAGCTATCTCTTTCTCGTCTGCCTTTTCGATTGAAAACAGAAAAAAAAATGAGAATACAATCAAAACTGTTGCTGCAATACCTGTTGCGTACCACCATCGAATGGTGAGGTTATTGTTTTTGATATTTGACTTCCTAAGGTGAGGATCGATGACGTTGCGATAATATTCTTCCAGTTCTTCGTCTGGAGGTACGTCGTGCTCGGTAACATTGCCTTTCATGGCATTGTACCATTGATCGATCAATATTCTTTCGGCTGCTGTTGCATCTCCTTTAAGGTATCTTCGCAGAGCAGCAATGAATTCATCTTGCTCCATATAGGACATGACAGGCAACTAAGAATTTTTCCTAAACGCATTGCAAAAAAAAATCTGGCACTGGAGATATTGACGCGATTTATTGACTTTTAATTATTGACAGCCTAACTTAGAAATCGATTGCCCTTGCTCGTTTTAAAAAGTAGACCTCTCCCTATTGTGCAACCGTACTCTACTTATAATGACCTCGAACTGATGGCAGCTATCCGAAGTGATGATCGGTTAGCTTTCGCCGAACTCTTTGCGCGATACGGCAGGGTTGTTTATAAGATGGCGTATAGCAGGCTTCGCACGCATGCCGCCGCAGAAGAAATCGTCCAGACTCTGTTTATTTCCTTTTGGGATAATCGCGTCAAACATTCAATCACTAATCTCTCATCTTATTTTTACGTTGCCGTCAAGCATAGAGTATTGAATATTATTGAATCGCGGATTGTCCAAAAAAAGTATTGGGATTACTACAAGACTTTTATTCCATCAGAGGAAAACGTTACTGAGGAGGCCGTTGAGTTTAATGACCTGTTAACGACCATTGAGGAAAGTATGAAAAACCTTCCCGAAAAATCAAAGGAAGTTTTCAAATTGAATCGACTGGAAGGTCATTCAGTTGCAGAGATTGCCAAGTCGTTAAATCTTTCTGAGAAAGCCATTCAATATCATCTTACACGTTCGTTGAAAGAGCTCCGTGTTCAATTGAAAGATTATATCGTATCAATAATTTTGTCCATTAGCTGGATCGTAGGGTAGCAAGCAAAAATTTGAATCTGCTTCTCCGCATTCTTTCTTAGCCCTTGTTGGTGTTCTTCACCAACAAGCGCACCGATTTGGTTGCCGATTTGTTAAAAAGGTTTCAAAAAGACAAGCTCTGAACGCCATTAAATCCCAACATTCTCGATTTGGAGATTTGTTGGTGAAGAACACCAACAAAAGCTGGTGCGCAGTACTTTCTAAGCTAGAAAAAAACGGACCTAACGGTGTGGCTATTGTTTTTTCATGCGCACCCCTATACCTCTATACCCTATACCTTTTCACTTTTTCTTATTCTATATTCCATTTCTCTCCAACTCTACGCAAACAACTCCATCTCAGCCACGCCCTTCCCATCCGGGGTACTATAAAAGGGTCGCTTCTCGATCACATAATTTGTGTCCTGAGGAATACCCAGGGCGTGATAAATTGTCTGATGTATCTGGTCAATCTTAATAGGCTTTTCGATTGTCTTGCATGGACGCTCATCCGCTGTTTTTCCGTAAACAAAACCTTGTTTAATTCCGCCACCAAACATCAGCATTGAACATCCATCTGTGAAATGTCTGTGCATGCCATAATGCTTTTCTTCATGAATGATGTCGGGCTGGTCCACTTGTTCTTTAACCTTAGCGCCAGGCCGACCTTCAACCATCATATCGCGGCTGAACTCACTGGCCAATATTATGAGGGTTCTATCGAGATGCCCGCTTTGCTTAAGATCTTTGATCAATTGAGCGATGGGAACATCAATCTGCTTTTTCATGTCGACTAACCTTGTATGTCCATTCTCATGCGTGTCCCAACCTTTAAAAGGTTCGTATTCCGTTGTCACGCTGATGAATCTAGCACCTTGTTCTGTTAAGCGCCTTGCAAGCAGGCATCCTAATCCAAATCGTCCGGTATTATATTTATCATAGCTTTCTTTCGGCTCGCTGGTTAAATCGAACGCCTTTGCTTCGGGAGAATTTAGAAGCATATAGGCTTGCTCCATCGAGCGTTTAAGGGACTCTTTTTGATAGTCGCTGCCAAATTCTCCCACCGGACTATTGCTGATCAATTCATTGTACAATTGATTGCGTCTTTCAAAACGTTGGTAGCTCATTCCCTCCGGCGGCTTGACGCTTTCTAGTCCTGAGCTTGGATCAGGTATTAAGAATGGTCCATATTCATTGCCCAAAAATCCTGCCGTATGGAAAGCCTTTAACTCTTCTGCCTCGCCGACAGTAAACCGTTGACCGATGTCGATGAATGCTGGAATAACGGGATTTTTCGGACCAAGCTCCTTCGCGATCCAAGATCCGATATGGGGAGCTGCTACTGTTTGTGGAGGCTCGTAACAAGTATGCCAGTGGTATTGATGTCTTGAGTGTAAAATGAAGCCCAGATCGGCGGCGACATATGAACGGATTAATGTCCCAAGGTTCATAACGCTTCCAATAGATTCGAGGCCTTCGGAAAAATGAATTCCATCCAACGCAGTGGGTACTGACTTAAACGTACTGAGTACACTGTTCGCTTCCATTCCTTTTTCGAATGGTGTGTATTTCTTTGGATCAAATGTGTCGGTATGGGCCATTCCTCCAGCCATCCAAAGTAGTATAACAGTGTCGGCGGTCGACTTCATTTTACCTTTACATGAGCTCAGCAGACCAGCTGTGGGCATTCCCGCCCCTAATGCAGCAATGGTTGCGGCGCTTGTCCTTTGTAAAAATTCTCGTCGGTTCCAGTTTCTATTCATACGTTAAGACTCAAAGTTTTCGGCCACAAAGGCACAAGACACAAAGGTTCATTCAAGCATTTAGCACCCTGATGTTTGTTACACATTTGCAGGAACGAAATGTTCCATATTCAAACTTAATATCTGTAGACTATTTTTATACTTCGTCAATGAAAGTGATGCCTTAATAAATTAATTGAAACTCTGGTAAAAGCATTACTGCCCAAAGGAAATCTTCGATCGACGCTTCATCGGGCGTAGAGCCTAAAATATTCATCGCAGTTTTTAACTCATTTGCTTCCGGTTTTCGGCCGAGGGCCTTTTCGTACACAGCAGTAACAATTTGTTCGCCTGTATTATGGCTTGCTTTCCACTGCCCGGCACCTCGCCGCAAGGCTGCGTAAAATGTGCTTCCATTTGTCAACTCAAGCGCCTGGAGAAGATTGGCCTGTGAGGCTCTGTCGGTGGAAACATTTTCCCGATTGGGTCGACCTAATGCGGTTAGAAAGCGGTCATTTTTTACCAGGGATGCTCTTACAAATGGGCTTTTTAAAGTCATCTTAGGTTCTGTAGATGGTTGAAATGCCCTTAACGTATCAGCGTAAATGGGATAAACAACCGCACTTACTGCATCTGCAAATTGCTCAGCCGACAATCTTCGCCTTTGCATTCCTTTGAAGGTGTAATCTTCTGCAATTAGCTGATCTTCGCTCTGCATTTCAACTGAGGGAAGTTGATATGTCTTTGAAGTAGTGATGGTAAAGATCAAATGCTTCAAATCCATTTTGTTGTCAACAAAATCCGATGCGAGCCAGTCTAGCAAATCCTGGCTCCATGGAAGGTTGTCCATCATGTCCACAGGAGCGATAATCCCCCGACCCATAAGCTGCGACCATATCCTGTTCACAATAGTGCGGTAAAGTCGTCCATTCTTCGGCGCTGTTAGATACTCTGACAACTGTGCTAACTTTTTCTCTACGTTGGCAGTGCTGTCAATTTCACCCAATTCTGAAAAAATAATTCTTGTGGCCGCCATTTTTCCAGTAGGCACATCGCAACGATTGATCTCAAGCGCGGAATCTGAAAAAATATTTGCAAAGGCATAGGCATCCGTTAGTTTCCAATCGCTTATGAAACTGTCGTGGCAAGAAGCACATTTCAGGTTCAACCCGAGAAATACCTGGGCAACATTTTGCGCCGCCTGCATTTCGACTCTCTGACTCGCGTTTACGGTTCCTCTCCATTGTATACCGCGGATAAAACCTTCGGATTCTTTGGAAGGACTTATCAATTCCTTTACAAACACATCATATGGCTTACTCGTCTTAAGTGATTCATATAGCCAATCCGTTATGGCGAAACGTCCTTGGGTGATGTAACCTGTTCCTGAGTAATCATTTCGCAAAGCGTCGTTCCAGAATGTCAACCAGTGATGAGCATAGTCATCATTTCGTTCTAGCAATTCGCGCACTAGTGTACTACGCTTATTCGGATCAGTGTCTGTGATAAAATCGTTTATTTTCTCCGGCGGTGGTAAAAGGCCGATAATGTCAAGATATACTCGCCGGATATAGGTCCTGTCATCCACAGGTTCAGGCCATTTAAAATCCCTCTCTTTGAAGTAGTCGTCCACGAAAAGATCAATAGTTGATTTGAAGCTTCCGTCATTAGCAGGCAGCTCTGGTTTTCTCGGTCCGAGCTCGGCTACGCGGTACACACTTTTTTCCTCCGCGTTTTCCGGCCACGGTGCGCCCATTTTTATCCAGAATTTCAATGTTGCAATTTCTTTCTCACTTAGTGTTTTTCCCTTGGGCGGCATAGATTCTTCATCATCCCGAGGCAATTCTAAACGGCGGATCATTTCACTCTTATCGGGATGTCCGGCGCTAATCACGTCACCAGATTCGCCACCTTTCATCACGAATACTTTTTTATCCAGGCGTAATTCACCTTTCACTTTCTCAGCGCTGTGACATTTGTAACAGTTGTGGGCAAAGATGGATCGTACCTCAAGATTTAAGTCAGCAATTTGCTTTTCATCCAGAGTTGCATTCGCGGCATTTGCAAAATTCTGAACATCAAAATTGGAATTCTTGAATTCGTCGTTCCATGGAAGCGCGCTTGATAGGAAGTCGGATCCATGTGTCAGAGATGCACCATAATGTCCGGCAACGCTAACCGTTACTACAGTTAAAAGGAGCAATGTCCGGTATGCTCGAATCTGAAAGGGATTTTTTCGCGAGGCATGATGGAGCCAAAAGGTAATGGCAGATAGGATAGCCGTTGCAATTCCTGACCACTGATGAATTACAAGGACACTGCCCGAATAGTCATCTTGGGCTTTCAAAAACAGGCCGAAAATAGCTGCAGCAATTGCGCTCACGGCACCTACGACTAGTAGAACACCGATAGCCGCCCGCATTTCCTGGTTCCTTTTTTTCAATGACAGCAGTTCCAAAAAGGATGCAATTATTAAAAGGGCAATAGGGAAATGAACAATCAATGGATGCAGCCGTCCAAAGAATGTCCATAGCCAGAAATTTGCCTGACAGACCTCCGGGGAAAAAACGAACGAAAACCCGCTTAATAAATTCATCATGATTCTTTCTCAATTTTTCGTTCTCGTTGATCAGTTAGCGACCAAAAAGGGCGTTGTATTGTGCTCACTACCGAATTTACCTACTACTTTTGATAGATGCACACATTGCACGTTATTGTGCCACTGAAACGAATATCACCAATAAAGGAATATACAATATGAGGAGCAACAGAAAAGTTTTTTTTCTGTTTCTGGTTCTTGCGTTACCGGAATTCGCCTGCACAATGAGTTTTGGGCAAATTTTGTCAGTGGAGTACGACAAGAAAGCAGAAACAATTATTGTAATTCGTAACGGGACCGATCGTGTGCTTACACAACACGTCAAGACAGATGTTCGGCCCTACATACATCCGATCCTCGCGCCGGACGGCATTGGTGAACTAACCGAATTTAGTCCGGAGCACCATAAGCATCAAACCGGACTTTATTGGGGCTTAAAAAAAGTAAATGGTCGTGACTATTTTATGAATTGGAAAAGTGACTATTGGCGAAAAGTTTCGGCTAAGGTCATTAAAAAGCGCGGGGCTACCGTGCAGTGGCAATCAACGTATGACTTGTTAGACGACAAAGGCAACCCGATCCTTAGGGAAACCCAGAAATGGTCAATGCAGGAGGTTGATGGAAAATTTATATTGGATATTGAGTGGATAGGGGATGCCAGGGAAAATATTTCCATCGAAAAGTTTTATGTTGGTGGTTTGTTCCTTAGGATGCCATGGAGCAAGGAGACCGGTGGTACAGTTGTCAATTCAAATGGACAAAAAAATTCTGAGGCGGAATTACAACGCGCAAATTGGAATGACATCGGGGTTCCAATCAAAGGTCGGAATGACGAGGGTCATATTGCTATTTTTGAGCACCCTTCCAACACAGGATTTCCCAATGCCTGGCGAGTGGATAACGAATTGGGCGTCGGACCTTCGCGACAAATTTCGGGTGATTGGAACATTCCCAAAGGCAACTCTGAAAAAATGAGATACCGATTGATCGTGTACACTGGTGCATTCAATGCAGATATAATCTCCCGCCTGTGGAAAGAGTATTCAGTAAAGTGAGGAGTCTTTCTACCTTCAATGATCAAATGCACTCGAGACTTTTGAAATTTCGCATGGTGGACCAGTATAATTTGAAAAATTTTCCCGGATTCTTGATTATAATTTTTGTGTTGCTTCTGTCATGTAACGAGAAGGTAACACAACAACCTCCGGATGAGAGTACAGACAAGTATGACAACTATACAGATTGGGCGATTTATCGGGGCGACAAGAAATCGAATCAGTATTCTGAGATTGCACAGATTAATGCTGCCAATGTGCATCGACTAAGACCTGTTTGGGAGTATCATACAGGTGATCCCAACGGTCCGTCTATGTACTCAAACCCAATTATCATCGATGGATTGATGTACTTTACAACCCCGCGGCTGGACGCCATTGCCATTAACGCTGTGACCGGCCAAGAGGTATGGCGTTTTGAATCTGCGCTGCATAATCCTGATAAGAAAATTTTCCGCGGCAGGAGCAGAGGTGTTACCTATTGGGAAGGTGCCGAAGGTAAAAGGATTTTTCATTTTGTGAACAATAGGGTATACGCTTTGGATGCTAAGACAGGGAAGTTAATTGAAACCTTTGGAGATGGAGGATGGATCGACTTACGAAATGACCTGGGTGTGGACGTCGAAAGTGCTTCTATTGAGGTTACAACGCCCGGGATAGTGTACAAGAACTACTTGATTGTAACTTCACGAGTTCCCGAGGAATACGTATCCACTCCGGGTCACGTGCGGGCGTATGACGCAGTGACTGGAAAGTTTCGATGGATATTTCACACAATTCCGCAAAAGGGAGAGGATGGCTATGATACCTGGGAGTTTGTTGAAGGGGAATCCTATGGTGGTGCCAATCCGTGGGGAGGTTTTTCTGTGGATGAAAAGCGAGGGTGGGTGTTCTTCGCTACCGGATCGCCTGCCAATGATTTTTATGGTGGTTTTCGGAAGGGCATGAATTTATTCGGGAACTGTGTCATAGCCCTCGACGCTGCCACTGGCGAGAGGAAATGGCATTACCAAACGGTTCACCACGATATTTGGGATTATGATAACCCCGCAGCCCCGATTCTGGTAACGCTTCAATATGCAGATTCGTCCAGGGATGCCGTTGTGCAACTTACGAAAATGGGTTTGACGTTTGTATTAGACAGGGATACAGGTAAGCCGCTTTTCCCGGTAAAGGAAGTTCCTGTACCAGCATCCACAGTTCCAGGGGAGCAGGCTTGGCCAACTCAGCCCTTTCCATTAAAGCCGCCGCCTTTGGTTCGACTGTCGCTGGATGAAGCCGACCTTACCAATGTAACACCCGAGTCGCGTGCATCTGCGTTAGAACAATTCCATAAATATGAAACAGGATATATCTATACACCTCCATCATTGCGCGGAATAATAACCACACCGAGCCATCAGGGGGGTGTAGAGTGGGGTGGAGCTTCGTTCGATCCGTTGACAAATGTGTTATATGTAAACGCCAACGAAGCACCGTCGATCAACACACTCCGCATGTTTTATGACGTGGGAAGCGCGACTTCGGCAGGCGAAAATGGTGCGATTGTTTATAGAAAGAATTGTACAAGTTGTCATGGCCTGGAGCGGCAAGGTAGTCCGCCCACATACCCTCAGTTAAAAAATATTTCGAAAACCAATGAACAAATTGAACTCATACTGAAACAGGGTCAGGGTATAATGCCTGCATTTCCTCAACTTTCTAATCGGGACATCAAAGCGTTGATCGAATTTTTGCGCACAGACACTGTGATCGCTACACAGCCGAATCCCGCAAGTGCGAAGATCCGATATTCAGTTGAGATTCCCTTCTTCCTTGATCCATACGGTGCGCCTGCTATCTCACCACCATGGGGTACGCTAAACGCCGTTGACCTCAGTGATGGCTCAATTTTGTGGAAGGTGCCGTTAGGTGAATACCCCGAATTAGCCGCGAAGGGAGTCCGAAACACGGGAGCAAAGAATTTTGGAGGTCCGGTTGCGACCGCTGGTAACGTTGTCTTTATAGCGGGCACACCTGATGAAAAGATTCGAGCATTTAGTACGCACTCGGGAGCTGTTTTGTGGGAGTATAAATTGCCCGCAGCCGGATATGCTACGCCCAGCGTATACGTTATTGACGGCAGGCAGTATGTAGTGATTGCAGCAGGCGGCGGTGGCAAGAATGCAACGAAGTATGGAGATTCAATAATTGCATTTGCGCTTCCGACCGGAAGCGTTGCTGAAGGAAATAGCAGATCTGAAAGTGGATGGATTGATCTATTCGATGGGAAAACGCTCAACGGGTGGGTGCACCTCAATGGTGCGCATAGGTATACAGTTGAGGATGGAGCAATAGTTGGTCGAACGGTGCCCGGGAGTCCAAATTCGTTTCTCTGTACAACACGAGAATTTGGAGATTTTGAATTAGAGCTCGATGTAATGGTAGATAGCATAACCAACTCAGGCATTCAGATTCGTTCGAAAGTGCGGCCGTTTACCATCGGCAAAGGATATGATAACAGAGCTGGAAGAGTTAATGGTCCGCAGGTGGAAATGCAAAGAAACCGGAAAAAGGGCACTCCGACTACCGGACTAATTTATGGCGAAGCCCTGGGGACAGGTTGGCTTTCTTCCGAACAAAAAATTCAGAATGGACATCATTACTTACACAATGAGGGTTGGAACAAACTGCGCATCGTTGCAAAAGGTGCACGTATCCAGACCTGGGTAAATGGCAACCAGGTTGAGGATTTAACGAATGACGAGGTTTACAAAACGCACTTCCGAGGTTTTATTGGCCTGCAAATGCATGGCATGGACGATGGAAGGCTTTATACTATGCGTTGGAAAAATATCCGGATCAAACCATATTGACCAATCACTTCACAACCCACTGGCCATACACTTTTTTCATCGTTGCTGTTTTTGCCGGATCCTCCGCAACTGAATTTGTCGTGAACATCATTACGCCAGTGGCCCGTCCGGCGGTGCCATATCGCAACACCTTTTCAAATTCTTCAGGAGAAATAATACCTGGATCATTATACGATTGGACAATCGGCCAAATTCGTGGTGAGTTGCCACCATCGATATAAGTGCGCTCCGAAAACCATTCGATGTTTTCTTTCACCCATTCAGCACTTCTTTCCATGCGTCCATGATAAACCATTGGTGAAAAAACGTCTACGATCGTTTTTAGTGAATCGTAGTCCAGACCAAGGATACGCTGCCGGGCGCCATCAAACTCCTTATCATCCCATGGACAATGGTAGACACCGAGGAGCGCGCCGGGTTTTTCTTCATTTAATACTTTCTTGAAATCGCGTACCCAATCCGTTATGACCGAGCATCGCCAGTTTCTCCATGTAATGTCGTGATTGGTAAGTATCCATTCTGCCTTCTGGGATGTACTGCCATCCGGTACTTTCAATCCCGTCCGTGTCTGAAACGATGAAAGGCAGTGGTCGCAAAAACATGTTTCGGGCAAGATAGGATCGGGATCTTCAAATTGAGCATGCCAATGCAGGTAATCCATCCAAACTCCGCCCAGGTCATAGGTCCGCAAAAGTTTTCGAAGTTCATTGATTCGATATTGTTTGAATGTAGGTTCGCTAGGGCAAACTCCCATGAACCACGTGGCAGCTTCCACTCTATTTCCAGTATTGTCGATTGCCCATGCTTCGGGATGCTCATCCACATAGCCTTTACCATTCAGGGTCGCGAATTCTGCAAAGACCTTTACTCCTTCTTTTTTAGCCCGATCCATCATGCTTTGGTTGATGGAATTGTGATGGAGGAAGATAGAATTTACGTTTAGATCATTAAGCTTTAGGTCTTTTTTCCAGAATGGGTCCGGACTTCCATAGATTCCGCGAATCTCGATCTTATTTGATTGAGTTGTCTTTTTTACAACACCAACAAACGCCGTAATTATTGCGGAAATGGAAAGAAGCACTAGAGATAATCGAAACATTTTAATTTCTTTTTACAAAGATAGTTATCAATCTGAATACACTTGTGCAAATGGAACTGAAGTAAACACAACCTCAGTATAATCGTTACGCTCGTAAAGAATGCCGACTTCCCCGGACTGCAATATCGTCAGGGTAGAGTAGGCGGCATCGCCTGGATACACTTTTACACCATTGCTCCAATGAATGCCACCATCATCACTGTATCGCAGCAATAAATTTTGTCGCGAAGAAGAAGACGCGGCGTTTGAAAATAGGAGCATTGTTTTGTTGTTCGCCATGTCATGGCGAATTAATTCCGCATTGCAACCAGGATCGATGAGTGTCGAATCGGTTCTGGTCATCCAGTGTTTCCCGTTGTCGGAGGAAGTATGCACAACGCGGTAGCCGACGTTATTGACGCGGCTGTTGATTACCCATTTTCCATCGGGTAATTCCACAACTTTTGATTCATCCGCGGGATTGACTGGAGTATCAATCAAATTCCAGGTGTTTCCATGATCATTGCTTTCGATCAGATAGACACCCCGTTGTAGATTGACGAGCGTGTGCAACAATTTCCCAGATCGAGTTTGAATACCTCTTCCCGAGGTTATAAACTTAAAATCGTTTTTCCATTCTGGTTTGGATATAGCTGTTGTGATGTCTTTTGGTTCGGTCCAGGTTTTTCCGTTATCGCTACTTCGCAGGACTTTGAAATAATAGACGTCCTTTTCATTGTCAAGGTCCATGTAGTTAAACAGCATTATAACATCGCCGCTGACACGATCCACAATCATCGAAGGGTCTGAGGCAGATTGGCCAAGGGGATAATCCACAACAGTCTCGATAGGAGACCACGTTTTGCCATCATCGGAGCTTCGTCTTATAACGATGTTGATGTCACGGTTGTATTTCAGATCGCCACAAGTTCCCATTCTCTCATCAATTGCCGCGATCAAGTGACCGTTTGGTGCGGTGACCAATGCCGGGATTCGATAGCATGCCACGCCTGACTTCATGCTTGCATGAAATAATTGAATTTGATCGGCGCTAATGGTAGGCTGAGCTACAGCAAAATGGTGAGCAAAAGAAAAGAAAAGAATTGTGAATATTTTCAGAGTCATGAATGCGGTTTCAAATGATCGGCCGAATATCGTCAGTGGCAGATAAGATTAATCTCAAATGTGTGATGATGTAATCGTAAATAAATATACGTAAATCTCTTCTTAAGCTTGAAACCGTTTGACTATCCAATGGTTTAGTTTTTTCTTCACTCATATAAAATTCAATGCTTGTCCTGCAGTATTTTGTAACTTAAGCATTATGAAAACAGCTATAGCAATTTTCTTTTCTGCCATATCGATATTGGCGTATGGTCAGGAACCAATTGACACGAGGACCAGGGAAGTGGTGCTTCAAAATGTCAATGTAGTTCCGATGGACCAGGAGCGAATCATGACGGATCAGACTGTCATTATTCGTGATAGCAAGGTGATTGCTGTTGGATCCAAGTTGAAGTACAATAAGAACGCGTATGTAGTGGATGCGAAAGGCAAGTACCTTATTCCAGGACTTGCAGAAATGCATGGCCACGTGCCTCCCATCGATGATATGGAACCAATGAAAGAGGTTCTTCGACTTTTTGCGTTGAACGGGATAACCACGATTCGCGGAATGTTAGGTCACCCTAAACATCTGGAACTTCGGGAAATGTTAAAGAAGGGAGAAATTCTCGGGCCACGGTTATTTACTTCAGGACCTTCGTTTAACGGATCGAGTATTAAGACAGCAGCCGATGGCGAGCGTATGGTTAGAGAGCATAAAGCTGCCGGATATGATTATCTCAAACTTCATCCCGGACTTACGATGGAAACTTTTCCGGCCATCACTTCGACTGCCAAGGAAGTAGGAATTCCTTTTGTGGGTCATGTATCATTTAAAGTAGGGATCTGGAACGCTATTGAGGCCGGATATTCTTCGATCGACCACCTGGATGGTTTTATTGAAGGCATGGTTCCTGGAATTGAAAACCTTGAACAGGAAGCAGGCATATTCGGCATATTCATCGCAGATCGCGCGGATGAAACTCAGATTCCCAAATTGATGAAAGGATTAAAAGAGAAAAAAATTTGGGTGGTCCCGACCCAGGCTCTTGCAGAGCGATGGTTTGCTCCGGAATTTACACCTGAGGTGTTTCTCAATGATCCTTCTGCGAAGTACATGAAAAAGGAAACTGTGAATCAATGGATTCAGAGCAAGAAGAACCTCGTTGCCAATGAGCAATATGATGCGGCAAAGACAAAAGAATTCATCGAACTGCGCCGTCGATTGATCAAGGCTTGTCAGGACAATGGTGTTGGGCTCTTATTGGGATGTGATGCTCCACAGGTTTTTAACGTGCCAGGATTTTCAACACATAGTGAATTGGAGTATATGGTACTTGCTGGCCTGACTCCGTATCAGGCTTTGAAAACAGGTACCGTTAACGTTGCAGAATATTTAGGAATGAAAGACGCTGGTGTAATAAAGGAGGGAGCATTAGCAGACTTAGTTTTGTTAAGCGGAAATCCCTTGGTTAACATTGGTGAAACCAAAAACATCGAAGGTGTGATGGTGAATGGGAGATGGCTGAGTAGTGATTACATCAAGGCTGAGTTGAAGAAACTGGAAAAGTAATTTCTCCTGAAATTAAAATTTTTGCGATGGCTCCCCAAGTTCATTGGGATCAAATAGGTCAGTGACTATAGCAAAAATGGCTTCGCTAGATCAATATCCTCCAACATCGTATAGCTCATAACTTCATAGACTCCCTGAGATCCCGTTGCTTAACAATTTCATATGCCATAAATTGTTTTCCGTTTCCGACAATGGTATTTTGTCAGTAGAATCTCTTTTGAATTGGGAAGCAGTCCGACTGAGTCCCCGAGATGGGAGACTCAGCGGAGCGGGTGTTGTGCTGTTTGAACGAAGGTGCGTGCTGTCCCAGCAGCGTCTCCTGTCTCAGGGACGCTGCGTTAGGCATAGTTAGGTGTTGCTACTACCCAAACTAAAACAAACTCTACTCAAATATTATCAGGAAAACCGGACGACTGTTTTATCTGAAATAATTTTTCTCTGATGTATTTTTACAGAGGAGGCGACAACAATGCTCGCCTCTGTTATCTATGCGAAAAATGAATTTCTTATTAGTCGAAGACGAAGCTCTGCTGCGAGAGGGTCTTCGCGCCTTGCTGGAAAAAGAATCGTTCGCGGGGAAAATTTATGAAGCCTCCAACGCGGATGAGTTTAAGTCTCAAATCAGGAAAAGTATCGATTTTGTATTGATGGACTTCAGGCTTGTCGATACCAATGGTCTTGAATTGCTAGCCGTCCTTAAGAAAGAAAACATCCAGGCAAAAGTGATCATGCTCACAGGTCTTGAGGGTCCGGAATTGCTAATGAACTTATTGAAGGCCGGAGTTGACGGGATCGTTTACAAGCTGGATGGATATGGTGAAATAATAACAACAATAAATGAAGTAGCGGCAAAGGGAAGCTATTTTTCACCTAAAATACTGCGTATTATCCAGGAGAATGCTCATCGGTGGGATCATATGCCACCGGTTATTCTTACCACTTCAGAGAGGGAGATGTTAAAGGCGATCGCAAGCGGACTAACCACCAAAGAGTTTGCATCGTTGCTGAAACTTTCGGATTCGACCGCGGAAACCTATAGAATTCGGTTGATAAAAAAAGTTGGTGTGTTGAATACAGCCGGGATGATAGCCTACGCTTATAGGAACGGGATTTTATGATGGAATCCTATATTCGACCCTGGCAAGCAAGCCCTTCTTGCCATGGTGATATGATATGTTTGCGCCAATAATAGTGGACCGTATTTTAAGGGTGTTGTTTTTTTGGCGCAGATTACCGATGAACTGGGAAATCTTGTTGAATCCACTTCCGTCATCTTCCACTTCGATGTGTAGTTTATCTTCTTCCCATTGCAGCGATACCCAGACGTGCCAGGCTGATGAATGTTTGAAAGCGTTGTGGATCAATTCCTGTATAATTCGCGACAAGTAGGTAATACTAAGGTGTGGTAGAGAGTGTTCGGTGCCGGAGCTGTCAAAATAAATGTTTCCCATTCCGGGTCGTTCGAGCAATTGACAAAGCGCTTGAATTTTTTCATTAAAAGATTCAATCGGCATTTGTTCAGGTAATAAGCTTCTTGAAATCTTTCTGACGGATTGAATAACGCTTTCAAAGTCTGTTCGCATATTGATAAGCAGGATTTCAATTTCAGCTGGATTATGAACAACACGTTCAAGTCGATCCATGTAAAGGCGAAACACGGAAAGTCTCTGAATGAGATCGTCGTGCAATTCTGCTCCCATTTCCATTATGACTTGCTCAGATAGCTCGGCTGCGCGCCTGGAAATTTCGGTGTCAAGTTTTTTTTGTGATGCGAAAATTAAGGACATTGTAAATGCGGAATTTTACAGTTTAACGATTTATTGGAGAGGCATTTCACTTAATCTAGGATAAAAAAATGAAAAAATAATTCATCGATAAAAATTTTTCGCCGCTTCATTTAGTTTTTTTCGATGATTACTCGAGCTACCATTCTACTAATGAAAATTGATACTGTGTTGAAAACTTGGGTTTCCCATTTGGAGAAAGGTAATAGTGAATCGATCCCTTGGTTTCCACAGAGCTACCTATTCCGCTGCCTTTACGTGTAATAACCTTGAATATCCCATGCAAATATCCGCATCCATTACCAGCACAATAAACAACAACGTTGTTTCGGTCAAAACAAATGAAACTTCTCAACAACTTGAGATTCCTGCTAAGTCGACAGGCTTTGGGTCGTCCATAAACGGGGGAGAGCTGCTCATGCTCTCTCTAGCCGTATGCTTCTGCAACGATCTTTACCGTGAAGCAAAAAAAAGAGACATCGTACTGACAGCCGCAGAAGTATTTGCATCAGGTGAATTCGGAGCAGAGGGTGAGCCCGGGAAAAATTTTCAGTACCGCGCTAAGGTAACCTCTGATGCTGACCCGACAGAAATCCAGGCGTTGATAGCGCATACGGATAAAGTTGCTGAGATACATAATACGCTTCGCAAAGGTCTAAATATTTCATTGGTCTCGTAAAGCCTGGGATTCTTGCTTACCACACAAACGTCCCGACACTTCCAGAGGATAGGGACACCGTTGCATCACGCCCCGCAAACCTGATATTGAATTCCTTTGTTTCGTTGCTGTCGTTAAGTACAATCAATACCCGTTGACCTTCAGATGTGGTGAACGCGACGTTCGGAAGCTCTTCTACATACGTTGACGCTATACGCACGGACCCCGGCCTTACAAACTTTGATGCATGCGCAATGATATAATACGAAACGTTACGGGTAATGCTATCACCAATCGTTAACCCACCCAGGCACTGTGTGCACCCGCCGTCATCAGTGTGTGGATTTTGCTGAGGGTCTGCCGCGAGGTTCCACTCGAGCACAGTACGACTCCAGTTTCGTGTGGCACCTACGATCAGATTCTTCACATGCCAGCGCAAATCTCCGTCAAACTGTCCCTCCGAAGAAGTCCATTGTTCAGTGAAATAAATATTCTTGTCCGGGTGTGCTTTCTGAACATCCGAAAGCGCCGTGATTTCTCCCAGGTACAGATGAAATGCAGATCCGTCAATATATTTCTTTGCTTCTGGATCATCCAGTATCGCGATGGGATATTCAGGATGATCGCAATTGTGATCGAAGATTATAATCTTTGTCTTTATTGCATTTTGTACAAACGCCGGTCCAAGGTGACTCTTGATGAACTCAGCCTGCTCGGACGCAGTCATCAACATGCTGGGATTGTTGTGCGGATTCTCAGGTTCGTTCTGAATAGTTATCGCCTCGATCGCAATCCCTTCCTTAGCCATTTCCTGGATATATTTCACAAGGTAATTGGCATAGGCTCCATAGAATTCCTTTTTCAAGCTGCCGCCCTTCGTGCTCTCGTTGTTCTTCATCCAGGCTGGTGCTGACCACGGACTACCCATGAGCTTTATTTTTGGATTTACACTTAGAATTTCTTTTAGAATTGGAATGAGGTGCTTTCTGTCTTCTTTAAGGGTGAAATGGCTGAGTTCGGGATCAACCTGACCAGGAGGGAGATCGTTATATGAAAAAACGTGGTCATCAAGATCCGAAGCTCCAATGCTAAGGCGAAGATAGCTCACCCCAATTCCCGAATTTCCCGTTGAGAAAAGCTCCTCCAACAATTCAAGCCGCGATGATTCAGTCAGTTTTTCGTGCAGCAAGTATGCACTCCCGCCAGTCAGCGTAAATCCAAATCCATCAATTGATTGAAACTTCTGCGCAGTATCGATTTCTATCACAGGCAAGTCGGCATGGGTATCGCCAAACCCTGCTAGCTTTGCGCTTTTCTCAAACAACAAGGATTGATCGCCGGTGGTAATCCATGATTCTATCCTATTTACAATTTGAGTATTGGATGTCTTCTGCGTGCAAGAGAAAAAAACTAATCCCAAGAACAGTGCAAAGCAACAGGTATTCGTCAGCAATTGGTTATGGATATTCATGAATGAGGTTTGAAACCTTGCCCACACGAGATCAAAAATTGGATAGCTTCGTGCTATGAACTCGTATGATTGGTCTTATTTATTTTTGAGTTTTCTTCCAACTTCTTTAGTGATGTTCCGTTCAATTCCGTTAAAGTTAAAAAATAAGGCATTCCGCCTACATATGGCTTGTGTTCCAAGAATGGAAATGAAAGGAATTTCGCTGTTTTTATTTGCATTCTTCTCTTTGATCCTTCATGCTTCGGCGCAGGAAACATTCGTCTCTTTGGGCAGTGGGGGAGGTTTCGCAGGCACCGCCACGGTGTATAAAGTGACGCCAAAAGGCCTGATCTTCAAAGGCACAGGTATGGGTGACATAAAATTTGATCTTTGTGGGAAGATAAAAAAAGCCCGCGCCAGAGAAATCATTGCCAGCGTGAATAATCACGCACGCTCCGTTACAGAGTTTAACCATCCCGGAAATCTTTATTACTTTATTACCTATTCGGAGAATCAAACGCAGCAAACCATAACCTGGGGTGACGTGGATCATCCGGTACCCGACGAAATAAAAAAGCTGTACGATGACATTCACTCCACCGTCAGCGAAATCAAATACAGACCTATTAATTAAGTACTCAATTCTTATATGAAGAAAATCTACCCTGTCGCCTTAGCGCTTTCTTTTTTCTTTTTAATAATAAATTCCGCGATCAGTCAACATACTTTTGATGAGAAGAAGAAGTCCAAAGTCACTGTAGATGTGTCATCGTTAAATGCCAGAAAAATAAGCCGTCCGAAAAATTCGCCGAAATCCAGGGTAAGCCAACATGCCTATAAGAATTCACGTGCTCTTGTTTTCCCGAATCAAGCCAATGGTCATCGCGTATTGCTAGTCAACGATGGTCGGCCAACTTTCATCCGGTCAGATCGCGAACGACAGCCGGGTGCCATCGCTCGCAGGAATGTGAATGAAGCTAGCTTCGAATATCTGAAAGAATTATCACCACTACTTGGATTTCGCGGCGATGTTTCCAACGATTTTGCAATCCAACGGATAAAAGAAGATGCACATAACGGTTCGCACATACGAATGCAGCAGCTTTACAAAGGAATTCCCGTGCACGGCGCTGAAGTAGTAGTTCATTTAAATTCATTTGGTCAGGGAAAGGCATTTAATGGTAGATACATTTTACCAACCATAGATATTAACGTTGTGCCTTCATTCGGTATGGATGCTGCCATCAGAAAAGTTAAAGGGGATGCATCTACTGCCTCTGCTCGCGCCCTGACAACGTTAGAGAAGGAACTGGTCCAATATGGCGATCCGGAAGCAGCCTTATGCATTTACGAGGATAAAGGTTTGATCACATCTCATGTGCTGGCATATCGTGTGGTATACTCGCCCTCAATCCATAAACGCCTGGAGTACTTTATTGATGCGCATACTGGTAATGTGCTTAAACAAATCAACACCATCTGCTATGTTGACGGACCAAAGACCGCAACAGCAACGGATCTGAACGGTGTTTCTCATACAGTGCATACCTATCAGATAGGACCGAATTACTTTATGCTGGATGGATCCCGTCCGATGTTCAACGCAACGGCGTCTGTTCTACCTGATGCGGCTGTAGGCGGAATCATCACTGTAGACATGAACAACACTTTTGGGGATGATGCGGCTGTACTTCATTTGTCAACGACAAACAACGTATGGAATACTGGTAACCACGCTAAGGCAGTTTCCGCTCATTTTAATGCAGGCAAAGCCTATGAATACTTCCTGGCGAATCATGGGCGGAGTTCGATTAATGGCAAAGGCGGCACCATGATTTCGGTTATCAATGTAACTGATCCTGAAACAGGAGACGCTCTCGACAATGCTTTTTGGAATGGGAAGGCAATGTTCTACGGAAACGGTAAAGTTGGCCTGAAACCGCTATCCGGTGCGTTGGACGCAGCAGGGCATGAGATGACGCACGGAGTTATTGAAAATACTGCCAACCTGGACTACGAAGGCGAGTCTGGTGCGATCAACGAATCAATGGCCGACGTTTTTGGAAGTCTGATGGACCCTGAGGATTGGACGATCGGAGAGGATGTAGTTAAACTTTCGGCATTTCCCTCCGGTGCCTTACGCTCCCTGGAAGATCCCCACAATGGTGGCACCGCTTTAGGCCAGCCGGGCTATCAGCCAAAACACATGAATGAGAAATATCTCGGGACGTCTGACAATGGAGGCGTGCATATCAACAGCGGTATCCCTAATCACGCGTTCTACAGATATGCAGAAGCCATATCACGTGAGAAGGCTGCAGCGGTATACTACAAAGCACTTGACGATTATCTGACCAAGTCTTCGCAGTTCATTGACCTGCGACTGGCAGTTATTGCAGCAGCCGAAGATTTGTTTGGCGCCGCTTCTAACGAGGTAACTCAGGCGGGTCTCGCATTTGATGCGGTGGGTATTACTGATGGCGATGGAGGCGATTATCAGGATGAACTTCCTCAGAACCCGGGTGCCGAATACCTCTTGGTTTATAACACCTTCGCGGGCGATCCAAATACCCTGTATAGAATAGCTGTTGGGAATAATAATACTCCAACACCATTGACAACAACGGGATTTGCCAGCAGGCCTAGCGTTACGGATGACGGATTGTACGCCGTTTTTGTTGCAGAAGACAAGACTATTCATTCAATTGTGACTGCTCCAGGCGAAGAGCCTGAAGAGTTTGTGATACAGGACGAGACCATATGGTCGAACGTTGCGATTTCAAAAGATGGTAATCGTTTGGCTGCTGTTACAGAGGATGCGGACAACACAGTTTATGTATATGACTTTGACAGCGAAACCTGGGCTGACTTCGAGCTATACAATCCAACATACTCGGATGGAATAAATTCCGGAGGTACAGAATTCGCTGACGCGCTTGAATGGGATTACACTGGTCAGTTTGTGGTGTATGATGCATTCAATCGTATTCAGAATGCAAGCGGCAATGACATTGAATACTGGGACGTAAATTTTATGTACGTCTGGGACTTTGAAAATAAAGATTTTGCAGATGGTACTGTGATGAAACTCTTTTCAACCTTGCCTGAAGGGGTTAGTATCGGAAATCCAACTTTTGCAAAACTTAGCCCTAATGTACTGGCTTTCGATATGGTGGATGAAATCAATGACGAGTACTACATCGTCGGAGCTAATATTGAGACCGGAGAAACCGATATAATCTACGCAAATGAAACTTTAGGATTCCCTTCATTCAACAAAACAGACACGCGTGTAGCCTTTACGATGGATAACGGTGGAAACTTCTACACTGGATATGTCAATCTTAATTCGGACAAAATATCATCCTCCCAGGAGGAACCCACTGATCTATTTGACCAAACGCAATGGGCTGTATATTTTGCGGCTGGGGATCGCGGTATCGGAGACGATGGCGATGTTACGGGTCTACCGGAGCAAACAACAGTGAAGCTGGCCTGTTATCCCAATCCTTTTGTAAATGAAATTGCGCTGGAACTTACTTCCGATTTTGCAGGAAGTGAGAAAGTGCAAATCCTCGATGCCTTAGGACACCAGTTATATACTGGCGGATCTTCGAATACGGCCGGAACAATTGTACTTGGATTGAGTAGCCTTCCTGCAGGATCGTACATAGTACGAGTCCAACAAGGAAACAAAATTGGGATGTGCCGCGCTGTGAAAGGTAATCGGTGATCGGGTAATCTGTAAACGGTCGGCTCGATTGATGTGACTACGGCCTCGCTTTGAATACATCCAATAGACGAGTGCTCAACTCTTAATAGAAAATCGATTACGTCAAGCCGGACACCGATTACTTCGATCAAGTGACGTTTACACGTTCAGTTTTCTTATTTAATTAAACTGCTCAGCACGCTAAGACCGACACCGATTACTATTTCACACGCGCTCCAACTTAACCGGGTACGTCTTATTCGCATTCCATTGACAAACGTAAATATTCTTATCGTTGTCAATGCAAACATCGTGGCAATGGTTGAATATAGGTTTGTCCTGAACAATCAATTGGAGTTGGTCGCCTTCATAAACTGGTTTTGTCCCCCCCGGATTGGAGATTACCTTGTCGTTTTTGTCAAGGATGGTGACAAATCCTGAATTGTTCGTTTGATTAAGGTAACGCAGCCTTGACCAGCAGACACCTGAATAAATATTTCCGTCATCAACTACAGCCCGACACACATAGGCCCCCGGTAAAAAAATTGTCGAGAGATATTTTCCATCCAATGTGAACCGTTTGAATGCATTGTGTGCACGCGATGTACATATCAACGTTATGTTTTGTTTGTCTCGCTGATCGATGCATACACCATGAACGGTGCTAAAGTTTGCGTCTTCATCACCAGGTCCGCCGAACTTGCGGATAAATTTTCCCTGCGGGGAAAACTGTAGCACAAATTGCGACCCATAGCCATCAGCTACATATATATCTCCGTTGGGTGCTATTGCGGTCTCAGTAGGTTTGAATGCTTGTGAAGCATCATAAGCACCAATAGTTTTAGGATGTGGCAACTCCAGTAAGATTTTTCCATCAAGGGAAGTCTTAACCACACGTCCGGCATCTGGATCACAAATAAACAGAACTTCGGTGCCACCTTCATCAAACAGTGTTAGTCCGTGGCCACCGGGAAATTCATGTCCCCATGTGCCGAGCAGTTTCCCTGATCTATCGTAAATAATGATGTTGTTTTTTGTCTCATCAGTGATCATGATGAGTCTGCCTTTTTTGTCCATCACCATTTCGTGACAGTTTTTCACCGGTGTCTTTGACGGATCGAGGTTGCCCCAGGCTTTGTGAACCTTGTATCGAAACTCGCCGTGGCCGATAATTTCGTCTTCCATCCGAGGTTTACCAATGATATTGAAAACCGGAAGGGCGAATGCTGCACTAGCGATAGCAGACGATTTTAGAAATTGTCTCCTTGAAGTTGAGTCTGAGTTTTTCACGAAAAATGAAGTTTATCAATGAGTTTTATGTACCAATGATTCAAGCTAATAAATTTTTCAAGAGATGATAAAGTTCTTGCAGAAAATTCGGCGCAATCCGATAGATGCGCTTAAGGAGTCGTGATCACCCGTCTGGAATTATGTTTTTAGCCCAACCGAGTGGTGAGGCATCCGGCTCATATCGTTCAACAACCATGTCACGTAAGGCCTGCGGATAGCACCACTTGTATATATAGTCTGCGATAGCTTACCTTTAAAATTGATTCCAAATCCTGCAATATGAGACCGTTCATTGTAATGATTGTGCTAATATCGTTTAGTGCTTTTGGATGCAAATCTTCATTAGCCGACGAATGCCGCGAGCAGCCAAAAGAAGATTGCATGTGTACACAGCAATACGATCCGGTTTGCGGTTGCAACAATAAAACGTACGGAAATTCGTGCACTGCCGAATGCAGCGGGATCACGAATTATACGCCTGGGCAGTGTGATAAGCAATCAGAGTCTTAAGCATTTTTAAAACTTCATGCCCCAACAAAGGAATCCAAGGGTGACTGGTAAACAAATCGGTGACGTGCCTTCCGGGAATTTCTGAAACCTGCTTTGGCGGGTCACGTTTCATAAGTTTTGCCGCGGTTGTGCGAAACGGGTATGCTGAATGATTTAGTCGCGGTAATTTAAACGTTATATACAATGGTAAAAGAAATGACTATCGACCCGAACGGCAATTCAAACCTGCTTGCAAATGTTCGGATGATTTGTGACCCTCCACTAGATGTTATCATAACGTATGAGCTATTCTACTGGTCGGCACGAAAACCAGAACGAAAGAAGTTGTTGATTGAATTTGGTACTAACTTCCAGAATCACGACGATTTTTTCTGGCTCATAAATCCCGACAATCCGTCCGAGAACCTTTCTGCCCATGAAGGTCGCGTAATCCATATTGAAGTAATCGCTAATAGTATACGGCCGTCAGAGGCTGAATATTCTATCGCGCTCGAACTTTACCAGGAGAATGACCACAATATCGACGGCAAAACGCCAATCGATGTTCTGACCTCCGAACCAAGAAAGATTGACGTGTCGGGCGGTGATCAGTTTGTTACACTTAGAGCTGTAATAAAAACACAGCCATGAGAACAATATTTCTTTTGCTTCTGATTGCGTGTGTAGGCTATCACGGTTTCGGTCAATCACGACCAGAAGTCGATGATCTGCTACTGGATTTCTCTGTGCCTGACATGCCTGCCTTTAAAGCATTGGGATCCGATCCGAGTAATATTCTCCGACCATCCGACATTAAGAAATTTGGTATTATGATGAGCGCCTTTCGTTCCGAAGGATCAACCGTTATTCCAAAATCGTTTAGCCTTGAGGTTGCGCCCTGGAAGCTGCTTAAAGGTGACTGGACTATCGACAAGTATCGCGCAAAATCTATCAACAGAGTTCTTTATAATTCAAGTTTCAGTCTTGGCACGGTTGGTGGCGGTGAAGACAACATAGCTCGAAATGTTTCGATCGGCTTTCGAACCTCACTCATCAGTAAAAAAGCAGACATCCTGCGCAGCCCGGTGATTGACAAGATTTACAACGCACAACGAGGTGTGTTAAATGAACGAAATAAAGTCAAAGAACAATGGACAATTGACAAACAATATGATCCGGCCCTTTTAACCGATGAGCAGGAAGCAGAATTCGATGAATTCTGGATCGAGTATGCAGAGGCATCGAACATTTACACCAATACGGAGGCATATGTTTCTGACTTTAATGCTGATAACTGGAATGGTTCAAGGTTCGACCTGGCAGTAGCGTGGGTTGGTGCATCGCCTGATTCCCTAATAAAAAATGTTCACGCAGAAAATTTTCTTATATGGGCTACTGCCGCCATAAAACCGGGAAAGAACAATGATCATGGACAGTTCTTGGTTGGAGTTAACTTTCAAAGGCCGCGGACGCTGCCATCCGAAACGAAAGCGAATTCTATTTTTACAGGCAACCTTCGCTATTATGAAGGAAATAAAAATTTTCGAGGGTTTTTGGAGTTTCAATATAGTTCGGAAAGGCAGACAAAAATTCAAAAAGGTCTTTTGAACCTTGGGGCTGAATTGCGCGTCAGAGGGGAATTTTGGGTAGTTTTCTCTGCCGGAGTTGATGATATTTTCCAGGAGGAAGCAGGCTCTGCATTCGTCTCCAGTGTTGACATCCGGTACGCATACAATCGGAAATAGATCTGCCAAATCATCCGATTCCTGAAAAAATCCATCAGCGGTTGAAGACTGTGTGTAAATTGTCAGAAGTTTACATGTAACATTTTGGCATCAAACAGACTTATGAAAACGGCTTCAACACTTTTCGCAATGCTATTTACCTTGGGAACTGTAATTGCACAGAAAGCAAATAATGATTATCATTTGCTGATAGGAACATATGCTAATCAGGATAAATCGAACGGCATTCACGTCTACCGATTCAACACTGAATCCGGATCATTCGAATCGGTTGGCGAGCCGACACCTCTCTTAAATTCGTCGTACCTGGCAATAAGTAAGGATAGAAAAAATGTGTATGCTGTTGGAGAAGGAGGACAAGGAAGCGTCAATGCTTATTCGTTTAACCCAATGGATGGCAAGCTTGCTTTTCTAAACAGTGTGCCCTCAGCGGGACCATGCTATGTGTCGGTGGACAATCAAAAGAAATTTGTATTTGCGGGAAACTATGGGGGAGGAAGCGTGGTGTCGGTTCCGTTGAATGCCGACGGTTCCTTCCGTACGGCTGACGTCCAGGAGATCCAGCACGAAGGGAAAAGTGTGATAACCGATAGGCAAGAAAAGCCGCATGTTCACTCCGTTGTGCTATCTCCTGATCAACAGTATCTGCTTGTACCTGACCTTGGCGTCGACAAGGTTTATCAATATCGGATCGATGTATCAAAAGGCGAAGCACTAAGCCCTGCAAAAATACCATTTGCAACGGTTAAGCCAGGCGGTGGTCCCAGACATCTTGCTTTCCACCCAAATGGAAAGCATGCTTACCTCGCCCTGGAACTTGTCGCCGATGTAGCTGTCTTTGATTATAAGGATGGGAACCTGGACCTAAAACAGACCATTAGCATGCTAGCGCCGGGCTTTAATGGAAAAGTTTCCGCTGCTGACATACACACTTCTCCGGATGGAAAGTTTCTTTATGCCTCAAACAGGGGTGATGCAGATCAAATTGCTATTTATGCAATAGGAAAAGCTGGGAAATTATCGCTCGTCGGTCATCAGTCAGTATTAGGAAAGACACCTCGAAACTTTGTTATTGATCCTACCGGAAGTTTCCTGCTTGCAGCCAACCAAAATACAAACGATGTGGTGATTTTTAAAAGAGACAAGAAGACAGGTCTTCTCACTCAAACGGGAAAAAAGATTCTCGTCGACAAACCTGTATGCCTGAAATTTGTTGAGGTTGAAAAGTAATAGGGGAGAGATGCTGCCTAATTATCCCACATTGTCAGGATCTTGATATCTTTCGAACCCGGTGAAGCCCATGTTTGAAAATTGTCGACAATAGACCGAAAGCTTTCGCGCCTGGTAATATAAGATCCCACGTTAAATTTCTTCTGACGTAATACGTTCATAACAAACTCAAAATCTTCCCTGGTGGCATTGCGGCTACACAAAAGCGATACTTCTTTTTTATGAATGGTCGGATTATGAAATGTGAGTGGTCCATTGGTTAAGCCGACCAATACGACTTTGCCACCATGTCGCACATAGTCGACCGAAGATTCTATTACCATTTTGTTCCCAGTGGCGTCGAAGACAATGTCTGCAAGACTACCGCCGTTTACGTCCCTTACTTTTTCCAGGGGTGAGTGCATAGCATTAATGACTACGTCGGCTCCAAAATTCTCCTTTGCCAGGTTGAGTCGCGATTCGTTGGTATCGATGGCTATAACATGAGCACCGATATATTTAGCCAGCTGAATTAACCCAATGCCTATTGGCCCACAACCGATAACAATAATAGATTCATTATTCGTAACGCGGCTACGGCGGAGGGCATGGGCGCCAATTGAGAGAGGTTCAACTATTGCAATTTCTTCAAGCGAAAGGTCACTCGCGGGAATCAACAAACGCTCGGGAACGGAGATCACTTCTTGCATCCCACCATCAACATGTACACCAAGCACCCTAAGATGCTCACAACAGTTTGATTTTCCTACAGAGCACGCCTGACATTGTTCGCAGTTGATGTATGGAATGATGACAACCCGATCCCCTGCGCTTATGCCTGCCGTTGAATTTCCGTTGTCTGCTAGTTCGGTAGCCAGTTCGTGACCGAGTATTCTTGGATAATCAAAGAACGGTTGATTGCCTTGGAAGGCATGCAGGTCTGTGCCGCAAATCCCGACGGCTTTCACTTTAAGAAGAGCATTGCCGACAGAAGGAGCTGGTAAATCTTTTTCCTCTAAAGACAAACGGCCGGGCTGCTCGAGGCGGATATATTTCATGATTTTCAGTATCAGTCTAGCAATGATAAGAAATGTAATATACAAGTAGTGTTTACTTCAATATATATTTCAATCGTAAGAATCAGTTTTTAGCATAGACATTCAACGGCTGTAACAACAGAATACCTGATCATTCAGATCATCTGACGGTGACATACCCTACTTTTCTTAACTTTATCAAAATTCTACTATGGGTGTAAAGGTTATAATTACCGGGGCCACCGGCATGGTTGGAGAAGGCGTTCTCCACGAATGTCTTCAGCACCGCGATATCGATAAGGTTCTCATTATCAATCGAAGACCATCGGGTTTCACCCACCCAAAACTTCAGGAAATTGTACACGCTAATTTTTTTGATCTATCCTCCATTGAAAGCCAATTGGCGGGATACGACGCATGTTTTTTCTGCTCTGGCGTGTCGTCTGTCCGTATGAAGCAGAATAAGTATTATCACCTTACATTTTCACTTACACTGAATTTTGCGAGAACGTTGCTGTCAATTAATCCTGGTAGCGTGTTCTGCTACGTTTCAGGGGTTGGAACGGATAGCTCAGAGGTTGGGAGATCAATGTGGGCAAGAATAAAAGGGAAGACAGAGAATCACCTGATACTCCTTGGTTTCCGCGATGCCTACATGTTTCGACCCGGATTTTTATTTCCAACGCCGGGATTAAAAAATACATTAAAGTATTATCGATACGTTAACTGGATGTATCCAACACTGAGACGTTTTTTTCCAAAATATGTCTGCACGCTGCAGGAACTTGGTCTTGCAATGATTAATTCCACCACTAAAGGTTTCGAAAAGTCAGTGTTGGAAGTTTCTGACATCGTAGAGATGGCAAAATAATTTTTGAGGTATTCGGTTAAATAAGCTCCAGCGCTTTCCGGCAAAACTCAACGCATGCAGCGACCTCTTTCACAGCATCTGAATCCTCTGGCACTTTATATTCCATTTCAATCGTTGCTGGAAATTTTAATTTGTTCTTTCTCATCAGTTGCAGCACTGATACAATAGGGGTATCGCCTTCGCCCCAGGGCATGTTATCCCCACCGTTGGTCTTCGACTTCCGGTCTTTGATATGCATGCTGTAAATGCGTGAATGTTTTGCATGAATCAAAGGGATAGGATCCCACCCAGCTGCAACATAGTGACCGATATCTAAATTCAATCCATTGTATTTAGATTGCGAAAGCGCTTCATCCCATGCAGTAAAGGTTTGCTGCAAATGCCCATGGTAGCCTACACCAATTTTGTGTTTCAAAGCAATTTCTCCAAGGCGCTTGCTTTGTGCAGGATTAGACGGAATTTCTACTGTAACATGGCTTGCACCTAGTGCCTTGGTCGAGCGAAAAGCGTAATCAATTTCGGCATCTGAATTTTTTTCACCTAAGGCGCCTGGTTTCCAGGCATAAATTGAGACGCCTGCGCTATTGTACATCTTCCTCAAGGCTGCAAACTTATCCATCGAAACAGATGAGCGCCATTCAGCTATCTCCTTTGCCTTTTGTTCCTGCTCTGCTTTTTCTTCAGCTGTTGGCTGCGGTCGTGGACCAGGAGGAAATACCCTCGGTTCGGTGATCGTATGGGGTGCGCCAGCAAAGGCCTCTCCCGTATTGCCCATTAATTCGACGGCGCTGATATTACAATCAATGCAATATTTAAGCACCTGTTCTGCATTGCATGGTAAACTGCGAAATGAATAAGAAATTGCTCCGATCTGAACTCCATTAAACTTGGAATTCGGTTTACCCAGATTTTTTATTATCGCCGGTGCACCATTGACGGTTGTTCCGGCAAGCGAAAAAGCTGTTAGGGCGGCCGTTGATTTTTCAAGAAATGTACGGCGAGAAATAGTCTTCGGGCTTAATCTTTCCATAGGTTTCTAGTAGCTTAGGATTCCCTTAAGTTGAGTACGTTTAATTTAATACTTCCTCATGAAAATATATAATTAGATTATATTCATGCTAAGGAATAATGTGTCAGCGGCGCAAATCCGATTTACTGCGTTTTTTCGCGGTACGTATAAGATAACGAAGGGGTTGGTACCCAGTGACTTCAAGAATCTCGTTCGACGAAAGAGAGGAGTGCAAGGCACCGCATGAGCATTTCCCAAGGACTCTCCGCGATGCCGGTTAATACGAATGTGTGATTACCCCAGGTAGTTGGGGATGTTTGAAAGGAAAACTTCCGTTATTAGAATTGGATTCCCCGAGATCGTGAAGAAAGACCGACGTGCCCAGAGTTCATTAATACGAGCGATCTTTTCGATTTCTGCCTTGTAATAATTATTATGGACAAGCAAATCGAACAATAGTTCATCATCACAAGTTATGCGTTTGACTTCAAATTCACTTCGAGTCATGGTGGGATCCTTGTACAACAACGTTTCGCCGATGGGACGATTGCCGAGATTGTCCAATTCCGTTTTCTTAAATTGGTAAGTGGATTGCGGCATAGTGACACGTGCATATACGACAGGGTTGCCGGTATCACCAAGATATGCTTCGCGAACAAAACCCTGGGTCGCGTCGTAACAGCGGAGTGCGGCTACTTCATCGGCATATAATGTTTTGACCCGTTGTTCAGTAACTTCTACTGTAAAATTTTCGCAAACTTTTCTCAGTGCTTCACTGAGCACATAGGGTTCGGATAGCCATCGCCTCACGGGTTCTGGAATCACATCCATGTTTGTCCTGGAAATTGATTTCCAATAGCTAAAATTATTATTACCAGATTCAACAATGGGCTTGTATGCAATAAGTCCGACACGTTCCCGTCCGTTCATTCTTATCCCGTCGGGTAGAGGTCCTTCTTCTTCACCGAAGTAACGTGATTCTTTTACGACAAAGCCCGTCTTTTCGAAAATCCAAACCAAATCGTCGTGGTCGATATGATGGATTTGTTCGGGAAGATTTTTGTAGATATGTGGATGGGAGCTGTAGCGCGAGAGTTGGTTTATGTATCCTGACCAGCGCATTCCACTTTTTTTGCGCTCTTCATAAATCGGAATAAAGGAGCTCACGTGGTGGATATAGGGCGTGAACGTCACAACGAAAGCTTCACCTCCAGGGATCAACCAGTCATATAACTTTCTGATACCATCTTCTATTTCTTCGCCAGTTAGAAACGGTAGTACTTGCGACATGTACACTGCGCTTAGCGACTCCGGTAGCAGCTCGAAGTGAGGAAAACGTTCTGCTAACGTTACCAGCTGGTTGCGCAACGGTCCGTTTACTGAATTGCTGATCGCTAACAAATGCTTTTCTTCAATATCAACCGCGATAACTTTTGCACCCGTGAGCAATGCAGGCAGTGTAGCAACACCGTATGCTGCTCCTATATCCATCACAGGTTTTGACGCCTTTGCAGCTGCATTAATAAAAGCTTTTCCGAAGGAGGTAAGCGTATAAGAAAAGCCTTTTTTATTCCTGGTTTCGACTGCAATATCAATCGTTTCTATACGATTCTTCAATTCCCTACCACTTTCGTTCTGCATTTCGATTTTTGTTTAGTGAAAAAAATACTATAGACAATGTGGAATGCTGGCCTTAGCTGAGATTTCTAAACCAATCCTTAGCAGATTTGATATCACCAAACATCTGAACTACCATCTCATCTTTCTTTTGAATCGTATTATCAGCATAGCGCTTAACGGATGCGTTACCGAAAACATTCTCAGGTAAAACGAATGCAACGTGATAAATTCCGCCTTTAAGCGCGCGTGGATTCCACTCATCAGCAACCCATTTCGTGTCCTTGTCAGGCTGAACAACATGCTTGCGGGTATCTGCTAGCCACAACATTTTAGGATGGAGCTGTCTTTTTTCGATCAAATGATCCAGTCCTTTGTTTAAAAAATGTCTGAATTGTTCGCTGCTCATGAATCCATTAAAGGTCGCAGTGATACAGGGAACCGTAGAGTCGTACTCCAGTGTTCCATACTTTTCTTCGAAAAGTTTCATAGTTAGGTTAACTTGGTTTGTTAGATAGGTAAAAAATTATGCTACAACATCAACGTGGTGGCACTCTATAATAGCGATATAAAATTGTCTCTAATTTTTTTTTCAATTTTCATCACTATGCTTTAAATATTACCTGACCGATGAGCCAATGAAATTGAAGTGAAATTATTGGAAATGAGGACAGGCATATCGTTAGACGGCAATACGACGCCTTTATATCATCGTCAATAAAATCTTCATGTGAATGGTTTTTTGACCATGAAACTGAATGCGTTAGCTATTGCAATTGTGAGGATCCGAACCATGAGCGCTAGCCCCACCGTGTTGAACTGCAGTTCCAATTCAACGTGAATGCGCAGGTTGGAGATGGAGAAAAAATGTTAAAAAAATTCATTTATGTTTTGGAATAGTACTTGAATATTCCTTTTAGTTCCATCAAAAAAATCTGCCACTGATAAATTGAGTGCCCCTGGATTCAGGGGGAGAGTAGTTATTAGTTATTAGTTACTCCTACTTTGTCAACTTCCAATTAAGTGCTTTGAGAGAAGTATTCCTCACTTTTGATGCACAATTTGGTACTTCGTCGCCTAGCGCAACAGTAATTGATCGTGACTTGGCTCCGCAGCCGCATGGCT
>JAEZBX010000301.1 GCA_023412765.1 Bacteroidota bacterium | reverse complement strand
TGCGAGGCTACCTGGCTGGCCATGCCTGGCGTGAATACAAGGCTGGGAAACGCTCGTTGTGCGGCGTCCCCCTGCCGGAAGGATTAAAAGAAAACGACAAACTCCCCTCTCCCATCATTACACCCACCACAAAGGCGCACGTTGGTCATGATGAGGATATTTCACGAGACGAAATTTTGAGGCGGGGAATCGTACGCGAAGAGGATTATACTACACTCGAACAGTATACCCTTAGCCTGTTCCAGAAGGGCTCCGAACTCGCAGCCCAGCGCGATCTTATACTTGTAGACACTAAGTACGAATTTGGGAAGCACGACGGAAAAATTTACCTGATCGACGAGGTACACACCCCTGATTCGTCGCGATATTTTTACGCCGACGGGTACGAGGAAAGACAATCAAAAGGTGAAGCGCAAAAACAGCTGTCAAAGGAGTTTGTGCGCCAGTGGTTGATCGAGAACGGATTCCAAGGAAAAGAAGGGCAGCAGATACCAAATATGACAGACGACATTGTCGCCTCTATATCAGCTCGTTACAAGGAACTTTATCAGCAAGTACGCGGCGAAACCCTTCCATCCATTGATTACAGCCGGATGAATCAAAGAATAGAACAAAGCATCTTGAATTCGATAAATTCCTTTAACTTGGAAACCAAGAAAATCTAACCTATGAAGTATACTATTGATAAGCAGGAAAAGTACAGTTTGTTGAGGCTCCACGAGGATAAGCTGGATTCGAGTGTTGCACCTGGCTTAAAATCAGAGTTGATTACCCTGCACGCCGAAGGAGTTAAGAATATTGTGTTGGACATGGCGGAAGTTAAATACACTGACTCATCAGGCTTGAGTGCATTGCTGGTAGGAAACAGAATTGTACAGGAGGACGGAGGGATTTTTATTTTGACCACGCTTTCAGAACACACATTGAAATTGATAAAAATATCGCAGCTCGATAGTGTCCTGAACATCGTTCCAAAAGTTGAGGAAGCTATCGATGCAGTTTTTATGCACGAGATTGAAAAAGATTTGAAAAATTCGGACGGCAATTAATTCAAATCAACCGTCAAGCATTGAACCAAAGCTTTCCAGGCTTTGGTTTTTTATTCCAAATGAAGGTTCGCGTTGAGTTTTAAAGTTACCATTCTCGGCTCAAGCGGTGCAATGCCCGCTTACGGCCGACATCCTGCCTCGCAGCTTGTGGAAATCCAGAGCCGACATTTCCTTGTCGACTGCGGGGAAGCGACACAGATGCAGCTCATGCGACTTCAGGTCAATTTTCACCGTATAAACCACATCTTTATCAGTCATCTTCATGGCGATCATTATCTCGGGTTAATGGGATTAATATTCACGATGCACCTGCAACGAAGGGTGAATGACCTACACGTTTACAGTCACCGTGGACTCGATGAAATCATAACTACGCAATTCCGGTACTCGCGTTCCGCGCCAGGCTTCAAGATCATTTTTCATTTATTAGAAAAAGGACAGAGGGAAATCATTTATGATGATAATGCCATTACTGTTGAGACCATCCCGTTGTCGCACAAGATCAGATGCTCAGGGTTTCTTTTCAGAGAAAAGGTAAAACCCAGAAGGATCGATAAATCGAAAATCCCTCCGGGTTTGCTGATCCAGCAACTGGCAGGATTGAAACAAGGCCGTGATGTAACCGACGAATCCGGTGCAATACTTTATGCTAATGAGGCGCTCACGTTGCCGCCCAGAAAGTCGAGAAGCTATGCATATTGCTCAGATACAGTTTATGATGAAGGGCTCGTAAGTCAACTCAGCAATGTCGACCTGCTATATCATGAAGCGACCTTCATGACTGATGAAGAAGAAAAAGCGCGGGACACAAAACATAGCACAGCCAGACAAGCAGCTATGATAGCGCAGTTAGCAGGGGTTGAAAAACTTCTTGTGGGACATTTCTCAGCGCGCTACAGGGATTTAACACCCATTCTTGAAGAAGCAAAGGCGGTGTTTCCAAACGTGGCGCTGGCCATTGAAGGTGAAGAATTTCTGATACAGGATTAATTTCTATTTTAGATTGATGGAAAATACCCTGGCGCAAAAACGAAATATACTCTTTATAATTCTTGCCGGTATTTTCATCACTAACGCGTTGCTTGCTGAAATGATCGGCGTTAAGATCTTTTCAGCAGAATCAACGCTTGGCCTACCCGCCGCAAATCTCAATATACTCGGATTCACGATGGATTTCAACCTGACGGCTGGCGCTGTGATATGGCCCTTCGTATTTATAACGACCGATCTGATAAATGAATACTTTGGAAAGCCCGGCGTTAAACGAATCAGCTATTTCACAGCGCTACTAATTGCCTATGCATTTGTTGTGATCTTTGTTTCCATGCACCTTGCCCCCGCCGACTTCTGGATTGACACGAATAGCAAAGACCCGGCAGGCAATACCTTTAACATGGACTATGCATTTAATAGGATTTTCGGTCAGGGCCAACGGATTATTATTGGATCGTTAGCCGCTTTCCTGTTGGGACAATTAGTGGATGTGTTTGTATTTCAACGATTGCGAAGCGTAACCGGCAGCAAGATGCTTTGGCTTAGAGCTACCGGATCCACACTGGTGTCACAGTTCATTGACAGTTTCGTGGTATTGTTCATAGCTTTTTATGGCGTCTTCACAAATAATCAAATTATTGCAATTGGAATTACCAACTACATCTACAAGTTTTTGGTTGCCATCGCGTTGACGCCGTTGATTTACCTGGGCCATGGGCTGATCGATCGATATTTAGGTAAGGAACATGCCGACAAGATTTCCTCGGAAGCGGCGAAGGAGAGTGAAGGGTTCTTCTAGATCCTCCCGATTAGCTCCCGATTGCCTCCCGAAAGTTTGGGAACGCAAAGCGCATCAATCGTCTTCCATTAACTTTCGAAAGGATATGCAGGATGATGAATACCCAGGGCTGAAGCCCTGGGGTGTTGCTCCGGCCCTTTCAGGGCCGGGAGTGAGACATCACCAACAGCAACAAAGAATGTCTGGTTTTCTGTTTGATATTTTTTAGTCATACGCATGGCTCTCTCGTAAATTGACCTCATCAGTTCTATCGAAAGATCTTAATCTCAGGAAGGTTGTTTATGAGTCAGTCGTTATCCAAAAATTACGTTCACATTATTTTCAGCACAAAACATCGAGAGCCGACAATTCATCCTGCAATTGCGGCGGAACTTTATGAATATATCGGCGGAATTTGTCGCAATCTGAAATGCAATCCTGTCATGATCGGAGGTTACCTCGATCATATGCATATCCTTTGCCTGCTTTCAAAAAACATCGCGCTGGCGAATCTTGTCCGCGATGTAAAAGGAGATTCCTCCCTTTGGATAAAATCCAGGTTTTTTGGTCTGGATAATTTTTATTGGCAAAATGGATATGGAGCATTTTCAGTCGGGCCGTACGGGGTGGAAAGGGTAAAAAGATATATTATAAATCAAGAAGAGCATCATAAGAAGCAAACCTTCCAGGACGAGTTCAGAAGATATCTGCGACTCTATAAGGTAGAGTATGATGAGCGCTATGTATGGGATTAGATGAAATAATTGACTTGATCTGACAATTGACCTGGTATTCCTTCCTGGACATGAAAAGGTAGCTATCGTGCAAAGAAGCGAGAGTGAGAGTAGCGACAACCTATTGTCCGGATATTAGAACGCAATCTCCGATCGGATGGAAGGAAATTTTTTGAGGTCTGCGCCCAAATACCCCAGGACTTCAGTCCTAGGTCATTCAGCCATCACCCCATTCACATTCTTCAATTATCTTATCCACAATCGAATTACACAAACTAATTTCCGCTCCTTTACGTCTCCACAAACAAAACTTGCTGCATGGCCAAACCCAAATCTAAAGTTACCCTCGCATATGTCTTCAAAACCATCATCTGGCCCCGGAAAAATCTTCTCTTTATTGGCCTGATCCTCATCATCATAAGCAGAGTCGCGGGCCTTGTTCCGCCAGCTGCTACGAAGCCGTTTGTCGACGATGTATTGGTTAACAAAAATCTAAGCCTCCTACCCCAAATTCTTATTTGGGTAACCGTGGCAATCTTAATCCAGGCCGTAACCTCTTTCCTGCTTACAAAAATTCTAAGTGTGGAAGCACAGCATCTGATTTCTGTATTGCGGTCTAAAGTTCAAAAGCATCTGTTAAAACTGCCGACTCGCTTTTTCGATAATCAAAAAGCAGGTGCGCTAGTATCGCGCGTTATGACGGATGTGGAGGGTGTACGCAACCTCGTGGGTACTGGCCTGGTTCAGCTTGTCGGGGGTATACTAACGTCCGTGATCTCCATTGGAGTGTTGATCAGTATTAGTCCGCTGATGACGCTATTCATCATTTTGCCTATGTCGATTTTTGGTTTTGTCACCCTGAAAGCGTTTGCCTATATCAGACCCATTTTTCGAGAACGCGGAAAAATAAATGCTGAAGTTACTGGGCGACTGACAGAGACACTAAATGGTGTTAGGGTGATCAAGGGATTTAATGCCGAACAACAGGAGATAAAGATCTTCGAGCAGGGCGTTGACAAGCTTTTTCAGAATGTAAAAAAGAGTCTGACCGCAACCAGCCTGGTAACCAGTTCCGGAACGTTCCTCGTTGGTTTGGCAAGCGTGGGTATCATGGGGTTAAGCGGGTATTTTGATCTCAGTCCCGGCGATTTTTTAAAATTCACCATGTTCATGGTATTTATGATAGCGCCAATCGTCCAGATGAGCAACATCGGGAGCCAGCTGACAGAGGCTTTTGCTGGATTAGATCGCACGGAAGAGTTGCTGAATATTTCACCTGAGGACGACGGCGGAATACGGACTATACAAATTGGAACCATCAAGGGTGAAATCACTTATGACCATGTCTTTTTCGAATACGAGGAGGGAAAACCGGTATTGAAAGATGTCAGCTTTACCGCTGAACCAGGATCCGTGACAGCGTTGGTTGGAACATCGGGATCTGGTAAAACTACAATTGCTGGCTTAGCTGCATCCTACTTGACTCCAACAAATGGTACCATCACCGTCGACGGGATCGACCTCTCGAAGGTGTCGCTTAATAGCTATCGGAGCCAATTAGGGGTGGTTCTCCAGGATGATTTCCTTTTCGAGGGAACGATCCGTGAAAATATCCTCTTTCCCCGTCCTAATGCAACGGAGGAGCAGGTACAAATTGCAGCGAAAGCTGCCCACGTTCACGAGTTTACAGACCGCTTTGAAAAGGGTCTGGACACTTTAATAGGAGAACGTGGTGTAAAGCTCTCCGGAGGCCAGAGACAGCGTATAGCTATCGCCAGGGCTATCCTGGCCGATCCGAGAGTACTCATCCTTGATGAAGCTACTTCCAACCTGGACACCGAATCTGAGGCCTACATCCAGGCAAGTTTACGCGAGCTGATGAAGGGCCGTACCACCTTTGTGATTGCTCACCGGCTCAGCACTATCAGGCAGGCAAACCAAATCCTGGTAATTGAAAATGGTCAGATTGCAGAGCGTGGAAGGCACGAAGAATTGATTGAGAGGAAAGGGAGGTATTATGAGTTGTATACGTATCAGGCGAGGATTTAGTCAAATTTTGAATTTTGGATTTTGAATTTTGAATTAGGCTCGAGGTTAGGGCGTGCTGAGATTCGGATTTAAGGGAATTTTCAATTTTGAATTTTAAATTTTGAATTTTGAATTACGGCTCGAATTTAGGTCGTGCTCAAATTGCGACTTAGGTAGTAAATGAATACCTGCAGGCAGGTTCTGAGCGGATTTCCGCCTCAATTGAAAGCAAATTCCATGCAAACTGCTGATTCTGGTGGCCATCCAAAGCAACGTAGCTTTCGGGAAAAGGAGCACTACAGATAGTATTAGCCAAGTGATAAGTCGTACACTAGTTCCTCGAGCCGACTATTAACGATTAACTATTAAGACAAAAGGAATAAGGAATAATAAGGAATAGGGAATAAGGTGAGGTATAGGGTATAGGGTATAGGGGGCATCGTGATTGCTAGGATATTTGATCGTAGACACATCCACTTTACAATAACTAGTCCTACTTTGTTAAGTTAGGAAAACTGTATGCCTTGAGGGTAGCACGACCCATTCTTCCAGCTTTTGGATAGCAACCTAATTTTAGCTTTGGCCTGGCGGGGGATGTGCGCTTCGCCTGCCGGAGCTCGGCGGAGGCAGGGCTAAAATTCAGTTGCATTAACTGATAACGTACGTGCTCGAGCCGACTATTAACGAATAACGATTAACTAATAACGATTGCCAAGCAACGCGTGGGGTATTGCATACGCGACGCGTAACGTAAATAATGACGAAAGTGTATATGCTTTGATAAATTTTTTTTCTTCCGATGTGTTAAAGTGAAATTTATTTCTTTAACTTTTGGGTACTAAACACTTTCATAGCATGGCAAAGAAAGCTAAAAAAGCAGCCAAGAAGGTTGCCAAAAAAGCGGGTAAAAAATCCGCTAAAAAAGCAGCGAAAAAGACTGCAAAAAAATCGACTAAACCTGCAAGAGCCTCAAAAAAGTCAGCCAGAAAAGCAGCGAAAAAATCAGCGAAAAAAGCAGCGAAAAAAGCAGCTAAGAAGGCACCCAAGAAGCGTATCACCATGAAGTCTGTTGCTAAGAAAGCAACTGCAGTTAGACGCAATGTCGCTTCGAAAGCCAAGGCTATCACCGCTGCCGCAGCTGACAAGGCTATGGAAGTAAAAGAGGCCGTTACCGAAACCGCATCATCAATTGTGGAAGCTGTTGGCGAAAAACTTGCCGATGCAAAAGAAGCAATTGAAAACAAGGCGCAGGACATTCAAAAGAACCTATTAGGAACCTGACTTTATAACCTAACCCTAAACCCGAAAAGCGATGGTCACTCATCGCTTTTTCGTTTTTTGAAGTTCCTAAGAAACGCTCATCAATCTTCCTTGATAAACCGAATTATTTGGGTTCCACGCGGTGACCTCAGCCTAACGTAGTAAGTCCCGTTCGCCAGTTCACGCACATCGATAGCATGCTCAACAGTATCAGAGGAGTTTTGCACCTCTTTAATGACTACTCTCCCCTGCCCGTCCAACACATGGACTTCGCTCTGCCATCTCCCGGAGGCAACCATTAAGAAATCATTGGCAGGGTTGGGATAGGCATAACCTTCTTCGGACAGCCGCTGAGATTCAAGTGGAAAATATTCATATGTTGTAGATGAACGACAGCCCAGCGTATCGGTGATCAAGGTGTATATACCTGGATTTTCTATTCTGATAGACTCAGCGCCAGTTTTTAGAGTGTCGTTGTTGAAAACCCAGATATTATTCGAGATATAATTTGAGACGAGCAGGGTATCGCCAAAGATATTTATCTGTGAAGGTTCATAATTTATTATGTCGGCTCTGATTTCATAGGGCCGGCTAACACACTTGTCTGTACTCGCAACGACATAGTACGACCGCGACTTTGTAAGAGGTTCAGTTTCAAAAAACGCTCCGGTCCCAATAGTATCTTTCTCATCTGTCTGATGAAACCAAAAGTACCGGGCATCTACCTTATCGCTTTGCGCCTCCAGAATAACAGTGCTACCTGAACATGCCGTTACCGATTCACCCCATATGAGAGGCGTTGACTCCCTTACGATAGCATGAGTCCCGAGGAGTGGTACGACATGACAGGTAGCGTGGGCTTTAACACTAAGAATATTTTGGCCTGGCTGGAGAGACGACGCAGGAAAACTTATTACGAGATCACCATTCGATTCATTGGTACCAGAGGAAAGAAGAGTGTTTTCGCTGGCATAAATTGAATATGTAACCCCTGCTTCCGCACTGGAAATTTTCACGCCCACGACGTCATCCTCGCAGACAATTTCAGGATGAAGAATCTTGAGATCATTTTTTAATTCATTCTCCCTCAGCTTTAACGAAAGACGGTCAGTTGCATACGATGCAGGATTTGAAGTTACCTCTAACGGGATAGGTA
>JAEZBX010000295.1 GCA_023412765.1 Bacteroidota bacterium | reverse complement strand
CGTCTGTAGTAAAGAACGAGGGCTGCGTGGGTTCGTAAGGCGATTGGGTAATCATGTCCTGGGTGACACCAATGATGGTATATTTCTTCCCGTGAAACTCAGCTACTTCACCAATCGGATTTTCGAAACCCATAACTTTTGCTGCGTTTTCGTTGATGATCATCGCAGATGAATCTGCAGGTGAAGTCGTGAAATCACGTCCTTGTTTTATTGTCCAACCCACAGTCTTTCCGAAATCAGGAGTTACACCAACGTTACGGAAGAAGATCACGAAGTCAGGATCTTTTCCACGCCAGTTAATTCCGTTGTTGTTTCCAAAATGCGCTGGAGACTGAGATGAAAGGGCCACATTTTCAGCTAAACCTTTTTGCAGCAACTCATTCTTCACAACATCTATATTTTTCCTGAGTTCTTGTGTGTCGATGCCAATGGTAATCAGTCCCTCGCGTGCAAAACCGGGGCGCCTGTTTTTCGCGTGTTCTATTTGGCGGAAGACAACGATGGTTGCAATCACTAACGTGATGGATACTGTAAATTGCACTACCACCAACACTTTGCGAGGCATCACGGCAAGCCTGCCCACCCTGATTGATCCCTTCAATACTTTAATTGCCCGGAATGACGAGAGATAGAATGCCGGGTAGCTTCCAGATGCTAGTCCTGTGAGCAATGTAAAACCTATGACAATCGCCCAAAATGCTGGCTGATCCCAGGGAATAGTTATCGTTTTTTCAGCCAGCACATTAAACATGGGAAGGGTGACTTGAACGATCACCAATGAAAGAACGAGCGCTACGCTTGTTACCAGCAGTGCCTCAAAAAGAAATTGCCCGACGAGTTGGCCTCTATCTGAACCGATCGCCTTGCGCACGCCAACTTCTTTCGCTCGCTTTTCGCTGCGGGCTGTCGACAGATTCATGAAGTTTATACATGCGAGAAGCAGGACAAACGCGCCGATGATTCCAAACAGCCAGACATATTCAATCCGTCCACCGGTTGCTTTACCGTTTTCAAATTTGTCATATAGATGAACTTTGGTGAATGGATGTAGTAAGGCTTCTTCCTTCCATTTTGTAATGTGTGATGTGGGGACGGCCTTTACTTTTTCGCTGACAATATTGATATCAGTGTTGTCATGCAGCTGGACAAACAACTGCCCATTGTGATTGGTCCAATCGGTCTGGCCTTTCAGCCAATTGTTTTTGTTCTCCCATGGAAGGAACACTTGAGTTTCGTGAAAGGTGGTATTGGCGGGTAGATCCGCGTATACACCACCGACGACCATGTCGAGGCCGGTATCGATCCGCAGCATTTTATTAATGGGATCATCATTGCCATAAAGCGACTTCGCCAGCGAGGAAGATATGAGGACGGAGGATGGATCCTTCAGTGAATTTAGATTGCCAGATAAGATCTTGAGCGTAAACATTTGCGGGAAGTCCGATTGAACCCACATCGCTTTTCCCCGAACGCGCGTTTCGCCATTCGATAAAATGCAGCCGAGATTATAAGATGCAAGCGATATGGCTTTGAAATCGCCGGAATATCCCATACGCAACGCTTCGCCTAGGGGCATTTGAACCGTCGTGCCAGTGTAAACCATTCCTTCGTTGCTTTGATTCACCATCACTTGCGCGAGTTGGTTTCGGTTTTCAAAGTAGGAATCAAATGTAAGTTCATCCCATACCCATAATCCAATGAGCAGGGCAACGCTCATTCCAGCAGCAAGTCCGATGATATTGATAGAAGTATGGGCTGTGTTCTTCCACATGTTTCTCCACCCTATCCGTAAGTAGCTCTTATACATACCGTATCTGTTTAAATTTTGATATCCTTTTATCGGCCGTATTATCCCAGGGCGCAGGAGTAGTAGCACATCGATGAGAAATCGGATGTCAGCCGTTCGTTTTCCATTCGTTTTTACGCGCTTCCAATACACCTCTATCAAATCTCCTTCGATGTGATCTCTCAGATTTGGTTTGCAGTACCATTGGAAGAAGCGCAGAAAGATTTTGGGTGGATATGGTTTTAATTCTTTCATGCATCAGTCCCTATAATCTTCAAATCCAGGGAAACTTTAGGGATTGCCTTCCAAAGTTCGTCTCTTGTCTGTCGCGAATATTCCATTGCTTTTTTTCCAAGGGCAGTGATTTGAAAATACCTTCGGGGACGACCGGCGCGATCTTCAGTGCCTTCGCCAGGAAATGATTTGATGTAACCTTTGTCTTCGAGCCGTACTAGCGCTGCGTGCAATGCGCCCATGCTGACGTCTCGGGCGAGGCGTGATTCAATTTCTTCTTTGACGGCAACACCATACGCATTTTTATAGAGTATCGCGATTGTCAGGAGGACGATCTCTTCAAACTCCCCGAGATGGTATTTTTTCATGCGTTCAAATAATATTTTCTAAAAGAAGGAATAATAATTGTGCCAGGGGGTAAATGAGGGTTAATTAGATTATTTGGTGGGTTTGCTTTGGAGCGGGTGTTCGGATACGGGCGGGGGTTTGGCGAAAGCGATCAGGGAATTATTTCACCGCAAGGGCGCAAAGGCGCGAAGAATGATGGGGAGGTATATGTTTTATAACTCACTATCATGAGTTGCGCAGTTATCGGTTGTGTAATGGCTGAACGTTAGTCAATCACGCAAAGGCTAGCTGCCTAAAGGCAGGATGAATATTGTAGTGGATGATAAGAATGTAGGTGGACCTGGTGTCAGGCAGCACCTTGAGTCTAAATCTTAATCAAGGAATCAACTTGTACATAAATTGTGTTATGGCGACTTGAAGAGGAAGAGTATTGCGAAACGCTAGCGTCTTGCGATAAAAAAATATTGATGCTTTCATCGGTTCAAAGCAATTTGTTTCTACCCACAATATCTATAGCCCGTACGACTTGAAGTCCCCTTTTTACCGCAGAGGACACGGAGGCAATACACGCAGAGGGCGCGGAGAAGTTATTTCCAATCGTTCTGCATTTTTTTTGTAGTTATTCTTGCTGATAGTCGATTTCTTCTTCGATCTTGAAATCTTTT
>JAEZBX010000287.1 GCA_023412765.1 Bacteroidota bacterium | reverse complement strand
ATGAGGCTTTTGTGCCTGAATTCTTCCCGGTTATAGATATTGGAGATATGCACTTCGACCACAGGCACCTTAATTCCCCCGATAGCATCATGAATAGCTATAGAAGTGTGGGTATAGGCTCCGGCATTCAGAACAATTCCGTCAAAAGAAAATCCTACTTCGTGCAATTTGTTTACAATTTCTCCTTCGATGTTAGATTGAAAGTAATGCAAATTCATCTTGTCGAAGCGTTTCTGCAGCTGACCAAAATAGTTTTCAAACGACTCACTTCCGTAGATGGATGTTTCGCGTTTCCCTAACAAGTTCAGGTTGGGACCGTTGATGATCTGAATATTCACCGTTTAATAGTTGTTAATCGAAAGATGACAAATCGTATACACTGTCGGACTTTTATAAGTCGCGAAGCAAGTTAAATAAAAAGATAACGTCTGCGGTATCCAGTTGGTTACTTGTTTTTTACTGACGTTGAGGCTTACTTCGTATTATGTGGGAGCTAAACATCAAACATTTTTCTAACTTCTTAAAACTTGAGCGATCACTCTCATCAAATTCCATAGAAGCATATGTTCATGATGTCGAGATGCTTCATCAATATCTCCTGCTAAAAAAAGTCGAGATCAGTCCGGTCAAAATCACCTCCAAACACTTACAGCAATTTCTTCACTACATAAATGAATTGGGGATGAGCGCCCATAGTCAGGCAAGAATTCTTTCTGGTATTAAGGCTTTTTTCAAATACCTGATGTTTGAAGAAATGATTACTGCCGATCCGACAGCACTTATAGAGGGCCCTAAGCTGGGAAGAAAATTGCCCGATACATTAAGTTATCCGGAGATAGAAAAACTTTTTAATACGATCGATCAATCAAAACCAGAAGGCGGACGAAACCGTGCTATGCTTGAAGTATTATATTCTTCTGGTCTCCGCGTGAGTGAGCTGATAGACCTTAGAATTAATAATGTTTATGCGGATATCGGTTTTCTTCGGGTCGTGGGAAAGGGTAACAAAGAACGGCTTGTACCCATTGGGCGCGATGCATTAAAATATCTTCGGATTTACATAGATCAAATCCGGGGCAAGGCACCGCATAAACCTGCTGTGAAGGGATTTGAATCCTATGTTTTTTTGAATCGAAATGGTCGGAACCTAACCAGGGAAATGGTCTTTATGATTATAAAGTCGCTGGCTACCCAGATCGGGTTGAAAAAGAGCATCAGTCCCCATACCTTCCGACATTCTTTTGCAACACATTTGATAGAGGGAGGCGCAGACTTGCGCGCGGTGCAGGAAATGCTCGGCCATGAATCGATTACAACTACTGAGATCTATACACACCTGGATCGCGATTACCTTCGACAGGTCATCCAGGAATTCCACCCGCGACGATAAATGCGTGATTTTTTGTTGCACATCGTGACCGCTACATCAAAGAAGAGGTAAAAGGAATAAATTTATTCACGATAGCTTTTATCTTTGCACCATGTACAAATGGCTGATCCGCCCTTGGTTCTTTTTAGTAGATCCTGAAAAAATTCATCATTTCGTTTTTAGAATTCTCAAACTTCAGAGCATTTTGCCCGGTAGTCTCGCCGTGCTTGAAAAAATGTTTTGCGTTGATCACCCTGATTTAAGAAAAACTGTATTCGGACTGACATTCAAAAATCCGGTTGGACTAGCCGCAGGATTTGATAAAGACGCAAAGTTGATTGATGAGCTTACTGCTCTTGGTTTCGGTTTTATTGAAATAGGTACAGTGACTCCGTTGCCACAACCAGGCAATGACAAGCCCCGACTTTTCCGCCTTTCGGAAGATCATGCATTAATTAATCGAATGGGATTTAATAACGAAGGAGTTACTGCTGCGGTAGAGCGATTGAAGAAACGAAAATCACGAATTATCATAGGAGGTAACATTGGAAAAAATAAAGTAACGCCGAACGAGAATGCTGCAGATGACTATGCAACATGTTTTGATGTACTCTTTCCTTATGTTGACTACTTCGTAGTTAACATCAGTTCACCCAATACGCCCGGTCTTCGCGATCTTCAGGATAAGGAACCACTGCGAAACCTGCTGCTGCATTTGAAACAGCTGAGCAGCACTAAGAACGTCAGGAAGCCTATGTTGTTAAAGATATCGCCTGACCTTACGGAAGGCCAGCTTGATGACATTATCCAGATTCTAAAAGACACCAAACTGGATGGAGTAGTTGCCACCAATACGACCATATCGCGTGAGGGACTCAGAAGTGATCGCTCAAAGGTAGAAGCAATTGGCAACGGTGGGTTGAGTGGCGCTCCGCTGACCGACCGCTCCACATCGGTTATAAAATACCTGCGTAAAAATCTCGGTCCCAAATTTCCCATAATTGGTGTTGGGGGTATAATGACCCCGGAAGATGCACTGGAAAAGATAAGTGCTGGAGCGGACTTAATTCAGCTTTACAGTGGTTTCATTTATGAAGGCCCGGCGCTTGTTAAAAAGATTAACAAGAGTATCCTTCAACAAAAATCTAAGCCTTATTGATTGTTTATTTTTTTTGAAAGGTCAGGCTTGCCTTCAATGTTCCCTCGATTTTGATGCCTGTGTCAGGATCGGTGAAAGTCCCATCTTTTTCAAAGTATAGGACTAAATTTTTTTCTGCCAGGCGTTGGATTGTATACATGCCTGATAGCTGTACAAAATTCGTCTGAAACCCTATGTTGGTTTCAAGCTTCTCACCATGCTGAGACCAAGTGCCCGAGCGAGAAAGACTACTATGCTCGGTTAAGGTTACAATGCCACCTGGCTTGAGCTCTAGAACCGGACTAAAGGTGTCATCAACTTCCTCAAAACCGGAAGGTACTCCAAAAACGAGAACTTCGCCCTCCGCTTTGGTTCCAATCCATGTCCCTTCTACGGAAGCTATTTTTTCCTCATCACAGGCAAAGGGTACTAATAAACTTATCGAGAACAACGAGCAAAGAAGAATTCTTACTTTCATAAAGTAATTTTTGCTACATTCAATATAGCCTCATTCTCATTCTCAAAGAATGGCGAACCGGCTCAGATGTTCCTACATTCGCCAGGTGCAAAACGAAAGAGACAAATGGATTTTATTTAAGGTCATATTTGTGAGTATGATTCTAAACCTATGAAACCTATCAAGGCCACGCTTCTCATTATTATTTCTCTAGGCGGGTCTCTAGGATTGTTATCATTGACAAAACTGGAAAAACCCCAGGGAGTTGTAGTCAAACCTCCGAAAATGCCAGCGGTCACTATGTGCGGTACTTTTCCGTTGTCGTGGGCGGATACGTTGCCTACGCCTCCGGCGCGTATCATCGAGGGCCTTGGTAACCTTCATTATCCGGTTACAACGTCGTCGCTAAAGGCACAGGAGTTTTTTGAGCAGGGATTGCGCCTGATATATGCTTTCAACCATTGGGAAGCTGTTCAAGCTTTTAGGACAGCAATCAAACTAGATCCAGACTGTGCAATGGCCTATTGGGGTCTCGCGCTTGCTTTCGGACCTAACCTTAATGATTGGAATCCGGCGGATCGCGAAAGATTAGCCTTAGAAGCAATAAAGAAGGCTCAAAGCACGAAGGAGAGGGTATCACAAGTTGAAAAGGACCTCATCGACGCCCTGGCTACACGCTATGATGGAAAGGTTTATGAAAACCGCGACTCATTGAACCTCGCGTACTCAACAGCGATGATAAAACTTGCTTCAAAGTATCAGGATGATCCGGAGGTTCAGACTCTTGCTGCGGATGCTATCATGAATACAATGCCGTGGGATTATTGGCAGAAGGATGGCTCTCCAAAACCGGCGACAGCACAAGCGCAAAATATTCTGGAGGTTATGCTTAAGAAATTTCCAGATCATCCGGGTGCTCATCACTTATATATTCATCTGGTAGAGGCCTCACCAATGCCAGAACTCGGTATGCAAAGTGCGGAATTTTTGGAGAAAGCTATGCCCTCCGCTGGCCATATTGTTCATATGCCAGCGCATATCTATGTACGCACTGGACTTTATTCCAAATCAATAGAATCAAATTTGAAAGCGGTAAGCGCCGATGAACAATACCTTTCTTATTCAGACAACCAGGGTTTGTATCGACTCATGTATTATCCGCACAACATCGATTTTATTGCCTTCAGCTCATACATGGAGGGCAGAAGCAATCTAGGAATTCAAACAGCTTTGAAGTTGGCATACAAAGGAACCTTTGGCGAAACATCAGCGTCGGCGTTTTCGCAATACCTGGTAGTCGAGCCCATGATAGCCTATACACGTTTTGGAAAATGGAATGATATCCTGGCTCTCCCCAATCCTGGAAATGATAATTTGTACGCACAGGTAATGTGGAGGTTTGCCAGGGGCATGGCGCTCATTCGAACCGGACATTCGTCCGAATCAAAAGTTGAGCTTTCAAAACTCGACTCGCTCAACAAGCTCGCTACGCTGAACACGATTTATATTTCTTTTAATCCAGTTTCCAGTGCGTCACAAATTGCTACGAATCTTTTGAGAGGCGAAATATTGATGAGCGAGAAGAAAATTGATGATGCAATAAATGAATTCAATAATGCAGTGACGGTTGAAGATTCTCTTCGTTACAACGAGCCACCGGAATGGAAAATTCCGACACGACATTTTCTTGGCGCAGCATTGACCGACGCCGCAAGATTTGCTGAAGCAGAACAAGTTTATCTGACTGACCTGAAAATAAATCGTGAAAATGGTTGGTCACTTACAGGCTTGCAAAAATGCCTTTTGAAAATGGGCAAGAAATCTGAAGTAACGTCCACTGCTAAGAGATTCGGTAAAGCGTGGAAGAATGCGGATATCGCGATTACCAGTTCTCGACTGTGAATTGTTATCCGGGAACCGTTCATCCTACTTTGTCAAGTTGGACAAAAGGAATAGGGAATAAGGAATAAGGTGAGGTATAGGGTATAGGGTATAAGGCGCATTGCTACGATATT